>DRQV01000172.1 GCA_011371325.1 Thioploca sp. | reverse complement strand
TAGAATTAGGCTGTTGTGATGGTAGTAATATTATTCCTACTGCATATGCGTTACCAAAAGCGAATATTGTAGGCGTAGATTCATCTAAAGCGGATATTAAAACAGGACAAGCAACTATTGAAGCATTAAAATTAGCAAATATCGATTTAAAACATCTAAATATATTAGATATTAATGCTGATTTTGGCCAATTTGATTATATCATTGCTCATGGAATTTTTTCATGGGTCTCACCAGAAGTACAAGCTAAAATCCTTAGTATTTGTGAACATAATTTAACTTCAAATGGAATTGCCTACATTAGTTTTAATACTAAGCCTGGTTGGAATGTCAATAATACTATCAGTGATATGATGCGATATTTGTCAGCTCCAATTAATGATCCGGCAGTAAAAATTAATCAACATAAAGTATTATTAAAATTTTTATTAGATTCGACTAAGGAAACTGAGGATCATTATGAAAGTTTTATTGGAGAAGAAGTTAATAACTTGGTTCAATTACCAGAAACATTTGTATGTAAAGAATTAGTAGAAGAAAAAAATGAGGCTTTATATTTTCATCAGTTTATACAACAAGCCAAAACTCATAATTTAAAATATCTTGGGGATGCTTTTTTACACACTATGTTGCCAGATAATTTTTCTGCTCCACAAAAACAAGCCTTACAAATGTTTAATGGTGATCTAGTTATGCAAGAACAAATGATGGACATATTGAGTAATCGCAAATTTCGTCATACTATATTGTGCCATAAAGATATTCAATTAAATCGCAATTTGTCCGCAGATATGTTAACTAATTTATATATTACATCTTCTATACAACCAGTAACTGATTCTTATGAAAAATTTGAAAATAGTAGAGGAACTATATCCACTCCTAAATTAATCGTACAAGCCGCTTTACGGTATTTAGGCAATGAATGGCCTAGAGCAGTAGCATTTAGCGAATTACTTGAACAAGCCAGAAAAGTTACAAAATCTAATTCTACAACTGATCAAGAAACTATTGCCAACACTTTGTTGCTGGGATATTCCAAAGATGTTATCGAATTGCAAATTCAACCAACCGCAATTACTACTAAAATCAGTGAATTTCCACAAGCAAGCCCATTAGCTAGTTGGCAAGCTAAACATACTGCTAAAATAACTAACTTAAGAAATGAATGGTTAATAATAAAAAATACTGTTTGTCTACATCTATTGCCTTATTTGGATGGTAAACATAGTCAAGCTGATTTATTGAATCTATTAGAAAATTGGGTACTAGAAGATAAACTTACCCTGAATATTACCAACCAAAAAACTGGTGATCCATTAACTTTAACAGAATCTAATCGTAAAGAAATATTAGGAAAATTGTTGGCTGATACATTGCATTTTACTGCTAAAACAGCATTATTAATATCTTAATATACAAAGTGATACTGATTAAGTTTGAATCATATTTAAAAAACTATGAAAACCTTCTTCCAAATTCTTGCTGGAATTATAATGTTAATAATATTTATATCAGCACAAGGGGATGATATTAAATTTGAGCATTTGAATGTTGAAGATGGCTTGCCAAGTAACTTTACTACTTCCGTTATTCAAGATGACCAAGGTTTTATGTGGTTTGCTACTAAAAATGGTTTGGCTAAATATGATGGAATCAAGTTTATAGTTTATAAATATGATCCAGATAATATACTTAGCTTGAGTAATAATTATACTTGGTTTTTACTTAAAGATAGAACAGGAAACTTATGGATTGCTACCTCTGGTGGTGGGTTAAATAAATTTGATCCTAAAACTGAAATCTTTACCAGATATCAGCATGACCCAAATGATCCAAATAGTTTGATTAGCGATAATATTCAATCCATTTATGAAGATAATGATGGTACTATATGGGTACTAATTTATGCTAATGGTTTTAGTAAATTCGATCCAAGTAATAATTCCTTTATTAATTATCGACATGATCCAAACAATACGAATAGTTTAAGCAATAATACAACTTATTCTATTTCTCAGGGTGATAATGATATATTGTGGATTAGTACTTATGGCGGTGGGTTAAATAAATTTGATATTAAAACTGAGACTTTCACTCATTATCGACATGATGAAACTAATCCTAATAGCTTGGCCAATGATTCTATGCGTACAATTTTAGTAGATAAAAGTGGAATTTTATGGTTAGCTACTGAAAGTGGTCTGGATAAATATGATCCAAATACGGAAAAATTTATTCATTATCAACATGATAAATATAATCCTAATAGTTTGAGTCATAACATGGTAACTTCAATTTATGAAGATAGTAAAGGCAAACTTTGGATAGGTACATTGGGAGGCGGATTAAATCAATTTGATCGAAATAATGATAAGTTTACTCATTACCAAGCAGAATTAAGCAATCCATATAGTTTGAGTAATAATACTATTTTTGGTATTTATGAAAACAACACTGGTATAATATGGATTACAACCGATAATGGAATAAATAAATACGACCCAGGATATGATAGATTTATTACTTATGAACATAAACCATTACAAAAAAATGGCTTAAATAATAATTTAATAAGTGCTATTTATGAAAATAATAATATCTTATGGATAGGAACTAAAGGTGGTGGGCTTAACAAATTAGATCGAACAACTTCTTCCTTTACTAATTATCGATATGATAATAAAAATCCTAATAGTATTAGTAATAACTTGATAATGACAATTCATCCTGATAATAACGGTAAATTATGGATTGCTACTGAAGGTGGAGGGTTAAATTATTTTAATCCTAAAACTGAAATTTTTACCCATTATCAACATGATCCAAATAATTCAAATAGTATAAATTATGATGTTATATGGGATATAGACCTTGATAATGAAGGTAATGTATGGATAGCTTCTATTGGAGGAGGATTGGATAAACTTGATCCTATTCAACAGACGGTTAAACATTACAAACATGATAAGAATGATCCAAATAGTATTGTTACAGACTGGTTATCTGTGGTAAAAGTAGATTCTACCGGAATAATTTGGATTGGGGCAGATGATTCTGGGATAATTACTTTTGATCCAACTACACAAATTTTTACCAACTATATACCAAATGAAAATCCTAATAGTATAAGCAATGCGGTTATTTCTACTATTTTTGAAGATAAAGCCGGGACAATTTGGATTGGTACTAATGATGGCTTAAATAAATTTAATAAAGCAGAACAAAATTTTACTACCTATCAAGTTAAACACGGTTTGATTGGCAATAGTGTTGCTGGTATTTTGGAAGATAACCAAGGCTATTTATGGATTAGTACCAATAATGGTTTATCAAGATTTAATCCAAAAACTAAAACTTTTAGAAATTATGATAAACGTGACGGCTTGCAAGGTAATCTATTTTTACCACGTTCAGCTTATAAAAATATGGCTGGCGAATTATTTTTTGGCGGTTTAAATGGATTTAATACTTTTTATCCAGACAAATTGCAGGATAATCCCTATCCACCACCAGTAATTTTAACTGATTTTCAGCTATTTAATCAATCAGTATTGGTTAATAAAACCTCTCCTTTACAAGTTCCGATTAATTTTGCTAAACAAATTATTTTGTCTTATGAACAATCTGTTTTTAGTTTTGAATTTGTTGCATTGAATTATCAAGCATCTAATAAAAATAAATATGCTTACATGATGGAAGGATTTGATAAAGAATGGACTTATACTAATAGCAACAGACGATTTGCTACTTATACTAACTTGGATGCCGGAAAATATAACTTTACTGTAAAAGCATCTAATAATGACGGTTTATGGAATGAAATAGGCACTTCAATAGAAGTTATAATTTTACCACCTTGGTGGCAAACTTGGTGGGCTTATACCATTTATACCATTGTAATATTAGGTGGCATCATAGGGGTTTTTGTAGCTCAACAAAGAAAGTTAGAATTTACCAGAGCCTTTAATGCTCGCTTACAAAATCTTAATGAACAATTACAAACAGCCAATAAACTTAAAGATGAATTTTTAGCCAATACTTCACATGAATTACGTACTCCGTTAAATGGTATTATAGGAATTGCAGAATCTTTAATTGATGGAGTAACTGGTAAATTACCCGATAAAACTATTGCTAACCTCGATATGATCGTTAGTAGTGGCAAACGGTTAGCTAACTTAGTAAATGATATTTTAGATTTTTCTACTCTTAAACAGAAAAAACTGGATTTACAGTTAAAACCAATTGCATTACATGAAATTATCGAAATTGTATTTAATTTAAATCAAACTTTAGTGCAAGATAAAAACTTAAAATTATTAAATAATGTTGCTAAAGATTTACCACCGATTCAAGCTGATGAAAACAGATTGCAACAAATTTTTTATAATTTACTTGGTAATGCAATAAAATTCACTGAAGTAGGAAAAATTGAAATAACTGCTAAAGCAATTGATTCATATATAGAAATAACAGTTTCAGATACTGGTATTGGTATCCCATCAGATAAATTAGAAAGTATTTTTGGTTCTTTTGAACAAGGCGAAGGCTCAACTGCCAGAGAATATGGTGGGACTGGTTTAGGTTTAGCTGTAACCAAACAGTTAATTGAATTACATAATGGTAAAATTTGGGCAAAATCTATTTTTGGTAAGGGTTCACAGTTGATTTTTACTTTACCAATTGCAAAAGGAAAAGCAAGCCCATTATCAACAGAAATTGCTCATGTATCTAAAGTAGAGAGTTATCCAGCTAATTCAACAGAGAAAGAAGATAAACCTGAATTTTCAGTAAGAAAATCAAAAAAAATTGGTTCTAATGTTCTGATTGTTGATGATGAACCAATAAATTTACAAGTATTAGAAAACTATTTATCTTTAGAAAATCATAATATAACTCAAGCTAATTCAGGAATAAAAGCTTTAGAATTAATACAAAATGGTTTAAAACCAGATGCAATTTTATTAGATGTAATGATGCCCAAAATGTCTGGGTATGAAGTAACGACCCAAATTCGTAAAACTTGGCAAGCTGATGAATTACCAATTTTATTATTAACTGCTAAAAATCAAATTACAGATTTGGTAACCGGTTTAGATGTTGGAGCTAACGATTACTTAACTAAACCGATATTAAAAGATGAGCTATTAGCTAGATTAAAAACTCATCTTAAAATTAAAAAATTACAAGTAGAAACAGTACGTTTAGCTGCTATTGAAGCTGTAAATAAAATGATGGTAGATAGCATTCGGTATGCAAAGACTATCCAAAGCTCTTTATTACCCAATCCTGAACAAATTAGCAATATTTTACCCAAGCATTTTTTTACTTGGATGCCAAGAGATATTGTTGGTGGAGATATTATTTATGCCGAACCATTTAATAACACGTTAATTATTGTAGTAATGGATTGTACTGGACATGGTGTTCCAGGTGCATTTATGGCAATGGTTGCTTCAACTAGTTTAAGACGTATTACTAGAGATGAATCTTGTCATGATCCATCTAAAATTTTACAAAAACTTAGTTTTTCAGTAAAAACTGCATTACAGCAAGATACTGAACATGTTGAGTCTGACGATGGTTTAGATGCAGCAGTTTGTTTGATTAATTTTCAGAATATGATATTGACTTTTGCCGGGGCAAGATTACCATTAAATTATATCAAAAACAATGAAATATATATTATAAAAGGCGATAAAGAAAGTTTGGGTTATAAAAAAGCTAAAGTTGATTTTCCTTTTACATCACATAAAGTACCAATTGAGACTGATATGTTTTTCTATATTTCTACTGATGGTTTTACGGATCAACTTGGAGGTAAAAAAAATTTTCCATTAGGTAATAAAAGATTTCAAGATATTTTATTAAAAATTCATCATTATGATTTTTCTATACAGCAAAAAGAATTATTTAAACTCTTTGATGAATATAAAGGAGATAATAACCAACAAGATGATATTACCATAGTAGGCTTTGGACTTTAATAACCATTATGGAATATTCAAAATTACATTGCTATCACTCTTATCAATTGTAGGTATATTCAGATATTTCTCACTAATTATTTTTTAAAGTTATATTAAAAATTTGATTTTATAATTCAATAATATGTAGATTTATAAAAAGATGATAAAATACACTTTGTAACCTAATTTATGAATGATCAAAAGTGGATGCAACATGCTTTAGCACTAGCAAAAAAAGGAGAAGTTCCTGTTGGTGCTATAATAGTACACAATAATATATGTATTGCAGAAGGCTGGAATCAGCCAATAGCTACCAATGATCCGACCGCTCATGCGGAGATAGTCGCATTACGTCAAGCAGCTAACTATTTAAACAACTATCGTTTAACTGATACAACTTTATATGTAACATTAGAACCTTGTACTATGTGTGCGGGAGCTATTATTCAGGCTAGAATCAAACGGGTAGTATTTGGAACTTATGATGAAAAGGCTGGAGCTGCTGGTAGCCGTTTTGATATTTTAAGAGACACTCGACATAATCATCAAGTAGAATGTGTTAGCGGAGTATTGGCACATGAGTGCAAAAAATGTTTGACCGATTTTTTTATTCACCAACGTAAAATAAATTATGGCTAAAAAGCTAATTTCCTCAGTACGAGGAATGAATGATATTCTTTCCGATCAAACCCCTATTTGGCAATATGTAGAAACTACGATTAAACAAGTTTTAGATAGTTATGGCTATCAAGAAATTCGTTTACCAATACTGGAAGTTACCGAATTATTTAGCCGTTCTATTGGAGAAATAACTGATATTGTTGAAAAAGAAATGTTTAGTTTTACAGATCGAAATGGAGATAATTTAACTTTGCGGCCTGAAGGTACTGCTGGTTGTGTACGTGCTGGAATTCAACATGGATTATTTCACAATCAAACTCAAAAATTATGGTATATTGGCCAGATGTTTCGGCATGAACGTCCACAACAAGGACGCTATCGACAGTTTAATCAAATTGGTGCAGAAGTTTATGGGTTAAAAGGTCCAGATATTGATACCGAAATAATTTTAATGACAGCTCGATTTTGGCGACAACTAGGTTTGAATAATTTAGAATTACAAATTAACTCGCTTGGTTCAATGGAAGCACGTACTGTATACAAACAAAAATTAGTGGATTATTTATCTGATTATAATGAACAATTAGATGCTGATAGTCAACGACGTTTGCGTACTAATCCATTACGAATTTTAGATAGTAAAAATCCCCAAATGCTACCTATTATAGAAAAAGCTCCAAAATTATTAGAGTATTTAGATACAGAATCACAAGAACATTTTTCTCAATTACGAGAATTGCTTGATAAAATTGGAATAAAATATAAAGTTAATCCAAGTTTAGTAAGAGGATTGGACTATTATAACCGAACTGTATTTGAATGGGTAACAGATTGTTTAGGAGCTCAAGGAACTGTATGTGCAGGAGGACGTTATGATTCTTTGATAGAACAAATCGGTGGTAAAGCAACCTCAGCTATTGGTTTTGCAATGGGTATTGAACGGTTAGTATTGTTATTATTGCAAAGCGATTTACCGATACCAACTAATGCTCCAGATGTTTATTTTATATTGGTTGGTAATGAACAAGTTATTAAGCATGGTTGGTATTTAGCCGAATTATTACGGGATGCTCTACCAAATTTGCGTTTGATTGTTAATTGTGGTGATGGTAGTTTTAAAAGCCAGTTTAAGAGAGCTGATAAGAGTGGAGCTAAATTAGCTTTAGTTCTTGCTGAAGATGAGCTAGCCAATCAAAAAATTGCGTTAAAATACTTGCGTGAAAAACGTCCTCAAGTTATATTAGAACAATTAGAATTAATTAATTATCTTAAAAATTTAGACTAAAGGAATTATTGTGGCCGTTTACGAAACAGAAGAAGAACAAATTGAAGCGTTAAAGAAATGGTGGAAAGAAAATGGTCTGTCAGTTTTTGGCGGAATAATAATAGGTTTTTCTTTACTATTTGGTTGGCGTTGGTGGCAAGCTTATACAGAACAACAATCTCAAATCGCTTCTGATTATTATGAACATGTTTTGATCTCAATAGAACAGAAACAAATTCAACAAGCTCATAATACTGCTGATAAATTATTAGCCGAACATAGCAATAGTACTTATTCAGTTTTAGCCGCATT
>DRQV01000171.1 GCA_011371325.1 Thioploca sp. | reverse complement strand
CATTTTAATTGAGATTATAAAAAATTCATAATATTTTAAATTAAAAATGATAATTTACTAGTCATAATATATGAGTTATTATTAATCTGTGCATGTGAATAATACCAAAATATACTAGTTAATGTCTATCTGAAAACCATTAAATTAGAGATTTCTAAATTTAAAAATGGTATTTTAATTGCAGATTGTTTTCAATTATAAATTTTAAATACAACTTATCATATTAATATAATGACAACTATAAAAAGTAGTAATACTGTATGGCATCATGCTACAGTAACACGACAACGCCGTGCTGATTTAAACCACCATAAAAGCACTTTATTATGGTTTACTGGCTTATCTGGAGCTGGTAAATCAACTTTAGCTCATGCTTTGGAAGAAAGCCTCTATCAAATGGGTTATCATACTTTTGTATTAGATGGTGATAACGTACGCCATGGTTTATGTGGAGATTTAGGTTTTTCCAATACTGACCGAGTAGAAAATATTCGGCGAGTTGGTGAAACAGCTAAATTATTTATTGAAGCAGGAGTAATTGTTTTAACTGCATTTATTTCTCCATTTCGAGTTGATCGTGATAAAGCTAGAAAATTGGTTGGTAATAATGATTTTATTGAAATTTACTGTGATTGTCCTTTGGAGGTTTGTGAAGAACGTGACGTCAAAGGTTTATATAATCTTGCTAGAAAAGGTGAAATAAAAGAATTTACCGGTATTTCTTCACCATATGAAGAACCCCAAAATCCAGAATTAGTGATTGATACCAGCAATGGAAATTTAGAACAATGTATTAAACAAATCTTAGAATTTTTAATTCAACGTGGTATCTATGAACGCAAATCAGTAGCTTAATTATGAAGAGGGCAAATGTCCTCTTTACGGTAACATATCTAAACTTAATGGATATACACTATCTATATTATTAACATTGCGTTCATCTAACATTGTCCATAAATCTGTATTTTCATTAATCTCCCGATAAAATTGGAGTTTTGCTTCAACTTCATGTTCTAAAGCAGTCCTTTTTTCTGCTGATAATACTGCAAATAGATCATTATTCATCTCTAATAATTTACTCTTATAGGGTAAGCTATTAATCCAACTTGGTAATAAACCTGATTCTGCTAATTTTTGTGCAGTTGTTAAAGTTATTCTTTTACTGTTTCCTTTTATAGTTTGGGTTATTACACCTTGTAAAGCATCAAAAAATTGTAAGCTGGTAAGTTTTGATTGTCGCATTGCTTCTAAGATAATTTCTAAAGTTACAATCAAGTCATTTAAATCTCTTTTAGTCAATAAAACTCGTACTTGTAATGATTTAATACTAGGATTAAGTAAGTCTCGATCCATTACCCATGCTGTTATGTCTCTAGGAGGAGTGGCTATATTCCCAAGATAATCAACCAATGCTGTGGCAACAGTGGTTTTGGCAATTTTACTTACCTTAGTTTTAATATCTTTGGCATCAGTATTTGAAGCAGTATTGACAATATTAATATCACCTTTACGAATTTGACTTATGATTACTGATAAAGTTTCAGTTATTTTTGTTATTACTGTTTCAAAATCTTGATGATTATCAGCAGATAGAGATATATAAGCAGGTGAACTATTACCTGGATTAGTTGCTAATTTACTAAATTGTTCTCTGGCCAATTTATGGTCGAATTTAAATTGAGATTGTTTAATATGAATTGCAATGATATTGGTCTTATTACTATTGGCTAATTTACGCAATTGTTGGGCCGCTAAACCACTAGTATTTTGCAAATGACCTATTGTATGTGAACTAGCATCTCCAATTAATATAATTAATTTTATAGTATTCTTATTCCAATTAGAGGTAATCGCTTCTTTTATTCCAGCAAAAACTTCTTCTTGATAATCATCAGTGGTGGTGACTGCTGGTTTGGTTTTAGCAATTATGTCAATAAATTCATTTGCATTTACTAAATTAGGAGTGAAATTATTAGTAACAAATTCTAATTCAGGAAATTTAGTAATATCATCTCGATAGCCAATTAGACCATAACGTACTTTAGTATCGATAGGGGTAACCATTTTTGTAACTTTGGCAATAGCCTTTTTAGTATGCATCAGATAAGGCCCCATACTATCTGTCATATCCATTACAAATTTAATATCCAAACCCAACGACTCCTCTTTAATTCCTTTAGTAGTCTCAGTTTGACTAGCTTGTTTGGCAAATTTACGATTATCTAAAGTATCTGGATGAGCGGCATTAGCACGGCTAAGAGGAATAGCAGCAACTATCTTTAAGTAATTGGCTTTAACTTCAAATATATTTACTGGTTCAAAATCAATAACTGGTAACAAGTAAAATTTTTCATCAATATTTACAAATCGAGCAGGTTCTCTACTTATTATACTGGCAGGAACTTTATCAGTTTGGGATTCTAAATTAGCGTATATAGACTTAACTTGTTGCACTCGATTTTCGGCTTCTACTATCTTACGCAAAGAAAGTTTACTATCAAACATTAATACAGAGTTACGCCGTTCTTCTCCAATCCCAGGATGGGTATAAGAAACTATAAGTGCCTGTTTCCACTCTATAATATCTTTAGCTAACATCCAACCTATAGGTTTTTTTATAGTAAGCCCAATTTGATACCAACCCTTAGGATAAGTTGGATCAGAAAAATCTAAATTTTGCCGTTGGAATACATAAACTGGCCAAAAAGCTTTAACATTGGAGTTTAAAATTTCGGAATTAATATTTGGTTTATTATATAACGCTGATAGAGCTCTAGGTAAAGCCTGCAAAGGTAAATTAGTATTTACTTGACGACATACATCATGATCTTCACAACGGATATCATCTTTATACTCATTTATATCTAAATTTGCATTAGGGATTGATGATATTAAACCATTATTTATAGATAATTGATCTTCAGTTCCCATCAGAGCAAGTTGCAATGGTATTTCACTCGCTAAAATACTAGTTGCCCATATTAAACTGAATAAAACAGCCAATCTATAATTAAACATATTATTTCCTAAATTAGTTCTTTAAGATCATGATGATATATGAAAACTGGTTACAAACTATCAATCCCACAAAAATTCTACTACTTCTTGATATTTCTTTACAAATTTAGCATTTATACCTTTACGTACATATTCAGGTAAATCGTCAAAATCACGTTTATTAGCTTTAGGCAAAATCAATTCATAAATTTTAACTCTTCGAGCCGCAATAACCTTTTCACGAATACCTCCAACAGGTAATACTAAACCAGTCAAAGTCAATTCGCCAGTCATAGCTAAATTTCTTTTAACCTCTCTACCAGTTGCCAAAGATAATAAAGCACTAGCCATGGTAATTCCTGCACTAGGGCCATCTTTAGGAGTAGAACCAGCTGGAACATGTAAATGAATAAAAGCTTTCTCAAAAAACTCGGGATTTATAGCAAACTTTTCACATTGAGACATCAAAAAACTGTAGGCAATTTCTGCTGATTCCTTCATTACATCGCCTAATTGGCCAGTTAGCTTAAAACCACGAGTATAATTATGAGTTTTACTAGCTTCAATGCTCAAGGTAGCTCCTCCCATTGGAGTCCATGCTAAACCAGTAATAACTCCTATTCCCTTAATTGATTTTTCATTTTCAAATAGAGGTTTACCCAAATAATCATCTAAATTATTAGTTGTTACCTTTACTGATGATTTTTTTTCTTCTAACAATTTAAGAGCAGCCTTACGAGCGATAGTCGCAATACTTTTCTCTAATGAACGTACACCGGCTTCTCTAGCATATTCCTCAATAATACGTGACAATACCTCATCACTTAGAGGTAATTGTCTAATTTTCATACCAGATTTTTTCAATTGGCGTTTTACTAGATGTCGTTTGGCAATTTGTAATTTTTCACTCGCTAAATAACCAGATAACTTAATCATTTCCATCCGATCTAATAAAGGGCCTGGTATGCTATCTAGTTGATTAGCTGTACAAATAAATAAAACTTTAGATAAATCAAAACGTACGTCTAAATAATGATCCAAAAAGTCAACATTTTGTTCTGGGTCCAACACTTCTAATAATGCTGAAGCTGGATCACCACGATATGAAGAACTAATTTTATCAATTTCATCCAACATAATAACTGGATTAGCGTATTCAACATCTTTCATTGCTTGAACAAATTTGCCAGGCATTGCTCCAATATAAGTTCTGCGATGACCTTTTATTTCAGCATCATCATGAATACCACCAACTGAAAAACGGAAAAATGCCCGCCCAATAGCTTTAGCAATAGAACGACCAATAGAAGTTTTACCTACGCCTGGTGGCCCGACTAATAGTAAAATAGTTCCATTTATACTGCCTTTCAATTTACCAACTGCTAAAAATTCTATAATTCGATCTTTAACGTCTTCTAAGCCTTCGTGATCCTGATCTAAAATTTTTCTAGCTCGCTTGATATCCAATTTATCTTTGGAAAGTTTACCCCAAGGTAATAAAGTTAACCAGTCTAAATAATTACGAGTAACGGCATATTCAGGTGAACCCATTTCCAACATAGACATTTTTTCCAACTCATCATCAATCCGCTTTCTAGCTGGTTTTGGTACCGTCAATTTTTTTAAGCGATTAATAAATCTATCTATTTCAGCAGTGCGATCATCTTTTTCGATTCCAAGCTCTTTTTGAATTACTTTTAATTGTTCTCGTAAAAAGAACTCCCGTTGATTTTTTTCCATTTTCTCTTCGACTTGTCGCCGAATTTCTACTTGAGCTTGGGCTTGTTGTAATTCTTTATTCAACAGTATTAAAACTTTTTCTAATCGTTTTAAAATATTTACGGTTCCTAAAATAGTTTGTAGCTCTGATTTATTAGCCGTTGTTAAACTAGCTGCAAAATCTGCTAATGGAGAAGGCTCTTCTGGACTTGAACGTTGTAGAAATATTTTAAGCTCTTCATTATATAATGGATTTAACGGTAATAGTTCCTTTATAGTATTAATCACTGCTAAAACATATGGCTTAATTTCTTCTGCATCTTCATAAGGTTTTTCTGGATAATATTTAGGCCTTACAATTAGAGGTCGTTCGTAAGTTTCCCATTTAGCAACTCGAAATCGGTGTAACCCTTCTATTACAACTTGTAGTTTATCATCAGCTTGAACGATACGATGTAAACGACAAACAGTTCCAATTTTATGAAAATCGGTGTTTTTTACATTATCTATATTATTTTTTTTAACCAATAATAGCCCCAACATATTATGAGGAGAATCTGTAATGGCTTTAACTGTATTTTCCCATAAATCTTTTTCTATAATTAATGGGATGATTTGATGTGGAAAAAAAGGTCGATTGGTAAGAGGTAAAATATGTAGAGTCTCTGGAAATTTATCTTCTACTGTTATAATTTCAGTATTACTTTCCTCATTAGTATTTGATTCATTTTCAATATCTTCATCATCACTAATAGGGTCAAGTGTTATCTCTGTCTCTTTATTCATAAATTACTCTATGTTAAATAAATTATATTAATATCCTCTAGCATTAAAGAGAATTACATGATAGAATCCATCAGATTTTTTAGATTCAATCTGACATTATACTATAATTTTTTGGATAAATCTATTTTTAGTTTTTAATCTTAATTTTTATAATTAACAATAAGATTAATAATTTTAACTAATTAAAACTGAACTTAATTTTGGCTTTCCAACCTAAAAAATTTCTGGCTACTTTAACTAATAAATCTGGTGTATATCTGATGTTAGATATTACCAATACAGTTTTATACGTGGGTAAGGCTAGGCATATAAAAAAACGTCTGATCAGTTATTTTACCAATAATGTTACCAGTTCTAAAACTAAAGCATTGGTTAAACAGATAGCTAATATTGAAATTATTGTTACTCATACGGAAAATGAAGCATTAATCTTAGAAAATACTTTAATTAAAAAACATAAACCCCGTTATAATATTCTACTTCGAGATGATAAAAGTTATCCTTATATTTGTTTGTCTAATCATATTTTCCCAAGTTTAACTATTCAACGTGGTAAACCAAATGGTCAATGTTTTGGACCATATCCACATTCTCGAGCTGTTTATGAAACCTTAAATTTATTACAGAAATTATTTAAGATTCGACGTTGTCAAGAAAGTTTTTTTCGTACTCGTTCCCGTCCTTGTTTACAATATCAAATTCAACGTTGTACAGCTCCTTGTGTTGGATTGATTAGTGAAACTAGCTATCAAGAATCTGTTCAGCAAACTATTTTATTTTTAACTGGTAAAAATCAAATTATTATTGATACTTTGATTGTTAAAATGCAGGGTGCATCCCAACAATTAAAATTTGAACAAGCTGCTGAATTACGAGATAAAATTAGTAATTTAAAAAAGATACAAGAACGACAATATGTTAGTTTTGCAACAGGAGATATTGATATAATTGCTGCTATTATCGAAAATAAAACTGCTTGTGTACAAGTTCTCACGGTTCGTTCTGGCCAACATATTGGTAGCAAATCCTTTTTTCCAAAACTGCCATTATCAGAAGATGTTACTGAATTATTGACAACATTTTTATCTCAATATTATCTTAATCCAATTAATGATATACCTAAAGAAATAATTATCAATCAGAATATTGATGATTTAGATTTATTAACTCAAGTTATTGCCCAGCAAAGTGAACAGCAAGTTATTATACGTTCTAAAGTTAGAGATAAAAGAACTAGATGGATTAAAATGGCAATTGAAAATGCTCAAATTAGTTTATTACAAAACCAACATAATCAATATCATGAACGTTTAGCTGCTTTAGCGATAGCTTTGCAATTAGAAGCAATTCCTCAACGTGTGGAATGTTTTGATGTTAGTCATACTTCTGGAGAAGCAACGGTAGCCTCTTGTGTGGTTTTTGATAATAATGGATTTTGTAGGAATGAGTATCGACTGTATAATATTAATAATATTATTCCAGGAGATGATTATGCAGCTATGCGACAAGCTTTATTACGTCATTATAAAAATGCTACTAAATTACCCAATATATTATTTATTGATGGTGGCAAAGGCCAAGTGAAAGTAACACGAGAAGTATTACAAGAATTAAAGTTGACTATTGTTGGTATCGCTAAAGGTGCTGGTAGAAAGCCAGGTTTAGAAACGTTGATCTTAGCAGATAATTCTTTTAATTTAGATAAAAATTCTCCAGCTTTACATCTAATCCAATTAATAAGAGATGAAGCCCATAAATTTGCTATTACCGCACATCGGAAACAGAGGGCTAAAACAAGACGCACTTCAGTTTTAGAAACAATTAGAGGTATAGGGTCTAAACGAAAACAACAATTATTGATTCATTTTGGCG
This sequence comes from Thioploca sp., assembly GCA_011371325.1. Taxonomy (GTDB): domain Bacteria; phylum Pseudomonadota; class Gammaproteobacteria; order Beggiatoales; family Beggiatoaceae; genus DRQV01. The sequence continues at coordinate 1,513 of DRQV01000171.1, read as the reverse complement.
GTTTGCAAGGAATTTCTAAAGCTGGAATTATTGATCTAGCTAAAGTTCCAGGTATCAATCAACAGTTAGCTCAAAATATTTATGATTTTTTTCAGGAAGATACCAAATGAATAATGGAACTTTATATTCGGTTGCTACCCCAATTGGTAATTTGCAAGATTTAAGTCCACGAGCCAAGTCTATTTTAGCTGAAGTCGACCTAATTGTTGCTGAAGATACTCGTCATAGTCGGCAATTATTAACTTATTTTGGGATTAATACTACTTTACAATCTCTGCATGAACATAACGAAAAACAGCAAGCACAGGTATTATTACGACGATTGTTAAATGGTGATAAAATTGCCTTAATAAGCGATGCAGGAACTCCATTAATAAGCGATCCAGGTCAATATTTGTTACAATTAGCTTTAATAGAAAAGATCAATATTGTTCCTATACCTGGAGCTAGTGCATTAATCAGTGCTTTATCAGTAGCTGGATTTCCGGCAGATAAATTTGTGTTTGATGGTTTTTTATCGGCCAAAACTAGTAATCGACAACAACGTTTAGAACAATTAAAAGTAGAAACTAGAACCTTAGTGTTTTATGAAGCTCCCCATCGAATCATCGCTTGCGTACAAGATATGTTGAGAATATTTGGTAAACAACGAGAAGTAACCTTAGTTAAAGAATTAACAAAAATGTTTGAAACTATATATCGGGATAACTTATCTGGCATTCTAAATTGGTTACAAGATAAACCAGAACATACTAAGGGTGAATTTGTATTAGTTGTGCAAGGTTTTATCCCACCAGATAATAAAATTATAACTCCAGAAGCAGAACGAATTTTTTTACTATTAAGAAAAGAATTATCTTTAAAACAAGCATCTAAGTTAACTTGTGAAATCACTGGAATTAGTAAAAATAGTTTATATGCTGCTGGATTAAATTAAAGGTTAATTAATTGTAAATGGAAAATTATGGTTATAATACTATCAATAACATCATATTCTTAAAATTTAGCATGTTTATGCAAATTACATTTTTGCTTACAATCACTCACCTAAACACATGAAAAATAACTTAGTTTTTTTAATATCAATTGCATTATGTAGTGTTATTGGGGTTTGGGGTGTTATAGCACCTGATACAATGGCCAGTGTATCCTTAGGAATGACTGGTTTTGCATTAAAAACTCTCGACTGGTTCTTTTTATTCTTATGCACTAGTTTTTTAATTTTAGGGGCTTATATGGCATTTGGACCTTATGCTCATATTCGCCTAGGAAAAGATGAAGATAGACCTGAATTTTCCAATATTTCATGGTTATCCATGCTATTTGCTGCTGGAATGGGAGCAGGATTAATATTTTGGGGAGTTGCAGAGCCAATGTTTCATTACTTGTCTCCACCAGGTATGGAAGGTAAAACCGTAGAAGCAGCTAGGTTTGCAATGGTAATTACTAATTTACATTGGGGATTACACGCTTGGTCAATTTATGCTATATGTGCATTGGTTATCGCTTATTT
>DRQV01000170.1 GCA_011371325.1 Thioploca sp. | reverse complement strand
GTGAAAATCATAATAGCCAATGGTTTGAATTAGCTGTTTCCCAAGCTGAAGAAGTTGGATTATCATTACATGGTCAAAATATAACAAATACTACCGAAATTTTTCAAAAATTAGAAAAATTATTAACTAAAGTAGATGCTTTATGGCTAATTTCTGATCCAATAGTTTTACATAATGCTAATCAAGTACAACAAATATTTGATATAACGAATACGGTGAAAAAACCTATATTTGCCTATAATACTCTATTCACTAAATATGGAGCAGTATTAACTATTGCAGCTGATTTACCGACTATGGGACGGCAAGCGGCTGATTTAGCTAAAAGCATTATAGAGAAACAATCGATTGATGAAGAAGAAAAAATTCAGCTTCCTGCTGGTTCCAATGTAACATTAAATTTAAAGAAAGTACGAGAATATAATATTAATATCAATCACTCTGCTCTATCTTCAGTGGAGAATATAATTCAATGAATTATGGAATTCGTTGGCGGTTACTAGGTATCATGTTAAGTCTTATCATAGCTGTGTTATTTACATTGACTTATATACAAATTTGGTCAAAACAACATATTTTGGAAAAAGAACTTACTAACCGTAAAATTTTATTGCTAGAAAATAACTTAAAACGTGAACAAACACTTAGTGATAATATAGCTAATCAAGTTGAAATTGAAATAGCCGCTTTTAATTTTTCCGCAATTAGTGATTTGATTAATAATGCTGTTAAAAATAATGAAGATTTGATATATGGTATATTGATAAATATGGAACAAGAAGTATATATCCATACTTTAAAACCAGAGCTTGAATTGGAATTTCTAACTAATAAAGAGGATATATTTGCAGTAGAACAAAAGCGTGCAACTCAACAAAAGTTAAAACTTGATGGTATAAAAATAACTGAATTTATCAGACCAATTCAGATTAGCACCCAACCTTGGGGAGTGTTACGATTAGGTTTTTCCATGGCAAAAATTGTAGAAAAAATTGAAAAGTCTAAACAAGAATTAAATAAACAAATTAGATGGATGATAATTCAATCCGTAATTATGGCAATTATATTTTTAATTATTGCTTTTATTGCTGTTTTCATGATTTCCGCAAGAATTTCAAAACCATTGATAGAATTAACAGCTTCTGCTCGTAAATTAGCCACTGGAGATTTTTCTGCCGTTATTAATACTCAATATGATGATGAAATTGGAGTGTTAGCTACTGCATTTGCAGATATGGCCAAAAATCTTAAACAATCATATGTTCAGTTAGAAAAATATAATTTATCTCTTGAACAATTAGTAGAAGAACGTACCGCAGAATTGCAACGTAAAAATGAATTAATTAGACAAATATTTGGCCGTTATATTACTGATGAAATCGTTGATACTTTATTGGAAACTGAATCTGGTTTAGCTCTTGGTGGTGATCGTAGAGAAATTACAATTTTAACTTCTGATTTACGAGGATTTACTGCTCAAGCTAATATATTACCATCGGAACAAGTTATTAAAATTCTTAATCTTTATTTAGGAGTAATGGCTGATGTTATTACTAAATATAATGGTACTATCAACCAATTTTTGGGGGATGGTATTTTAGTTTTTTTTGGAGCTCCGGTACATCGTGATGATGATCCAGAAAGAGCTGTAGCTTGTGCAATAGCAATGCAACAAGCCATGAAAGTAATAAATGAAGAGTTAAAAACATGGGAAGTAGCACCATTAGAAATGGGGATTGGAATTAATACTGGTGAAGTAATTGTTGGTAATGTTGGTTCTGAAAAACGTACTCATTATAGTGCGATAGGTAACAATGTAAACCTAACTTATCGAATTGAATCTTATACTATTGGTGGGCAAATATTTATTTCTGAAACAACCTTGAATCAGGTAAAAAATATCGTTAAAGTTTGGTCGAAAAAGATGGTAAGGCCTAAAGGTATTAAGCAAGAGACAGCAATTTATGAAATAGGAGGAATTGTTGGTAAATATAATTTATCTTTGACTAAAGAGCAAGAGATATTTAAGCAATTAAAACATGAAATTACATTAAAATACGCAGTTATAGAAGAAAAACATGTTGGTACACAAGAGATTGTTGGCAAGATAATAAAATTATCAGCAAATGGAGCAGTAATTCATTGTAAAACAAGTGGAGATATTTTACCTAAACCATTGAGTGATTTAAAATTAAATATTGAAATAGCCAATTTATCCAATGAAGATATCTATGCCAAGGTTTTAAAGCAATATCCTGATAATAGCATATATATTTATTTTACTAGTATTTCCCAAAATATAAAAGCTAAGTTACTAACGGTTTATTATAGTTTATAAATTTCAATATGCCAAAAATACAAGGATATTTTTACTTAATACAAGATAATTTTTTGCTTGATCTTGAGTTTAACATTCCCAGCAATGGAGTAACAGCAATTTTTGGTGCTTCCGGCTCTGGTAAAACTACTTTATTACGTTGTATAGCTGGTTTAGAGAGAGCTAAATCTGGCTATTTGAAAGTAAATGATCATTGTTGGCAAGATGAAACTAGGCAATTTTTCTTACCTACTCATCAACGTCCTATAGGATATGTTTTTCAAGAAGCAAGTTTATTTGCTCATCTTTCAGTAAAGAAGAATCTCGAATATGGCTTGCAACGTACTCATTTAATAAAACGTAAAGTAATATTTGATAATGTTGTTGAATTATTAGGAATTGTTTCTTTATTAACACGTAATCCAAATAAGCTGTCTGGTGGTGAAAAACAACGAGTAGCTATTGCCAGAGCCTTACTTACTAGTCCTAAATTATTGTTAATGGATGAACCTATGACTGCTCTTGATGATACCAGTAAAGCTGAAATTTTCCCCTATTTAGAAAAATTGCATACCGAACTATCCATCCCAATAATATATATTACTCACACAGTGGCGGAAGTAATGCGATTGGCCGATAACATTTTACTGATTGATAAGGGAAAATTAATTGGAAGTGGCACTTTAGCAGAAATATTAACTCGGTTAGATTTACCGTTGTCCCATTTATATGAAGCTGGAGTTGTTGTTGAAGCAACAGTCATTGAGCATGATGAGGAATTTCATCTTACTTATTTAGAATTTAGTGGTGGTAGATTAAGCTTAGGACGTGAAGATTTACCATTACATACCAAGGTTCGAGTAGTATTGAATGCAAGAGATATTAGTTTGGCTTTAGAAAATGAAGTTAATTCTAGCATCCTTAATACTTTTAGAGCTACTATTTTAGAAGTAACAGATGAATCCCCTGGGCAGTTAATGGTAAAATTAGATGTTGTTGGAACTTTATTATTGACTAGAATCACTAAAAAATCTTGGTTTTTATTGAAATTACAAGTAGGAATGTCAGTCTATGCAAGGGTTAAGAGTGTAGCCTTATTTAATAATAGTTAATTTTAATTAAAATAATCAAATGGAGTTTATATGCTTAAAGAACGTGGGGTTGTGACTTCTATTGACAACCAGTTTATTACTGTAAAAACCCAGCGTAACAATAGTTGTGGCGATTGTGCTGCTAATAAGAGCTGTGGCACTGGTAGTTTAGCAAATGTGTTAGGAAGAAAATATACCGAAATCAAAGTAACATCTTCAATTGATGTTGAACTTGGTGATACAGTAATTATAGGTTTAAACGAACAATATCTAGTCAAAAGTGCCATGATTTTATATTTATTACCAATTTTCACTATGTTTATAATGGCTGGTAGTTATAAATATCTATCATTTATGATCGATTGGCAACAATCAGAATTGTTTATTGCTTTAGCAGGTATAACTGGATTGTTATTTGGCCTAGTTATAGTAAGGATAATAACCACAAAAATGTCCAAGCATTATCAACCAACAATCTATAAAATTATTAAAGGTTAAATATTGGTAAAGTTACTATTCTATGTTAGAATACTACAATTAAACATTATATAGAGGTTTTAAACTTATGAATTTAGTAAGATATATTTTAGGGATATGTTTAACTAGCATATTTTTAACAATTTCAGCACAAGAATTACCTAACTTCACAAAGTTAGTAAAACTATATGGTCCAACAGTAGTTAACATTAGTACTACTGCCAAAAAAAATAAAGATAGTTCCAATGAAGAAATTCTTAAATTACCAAAGGATAATCCTTTCAAAGACGGGCCTTTTCATGATTTTTTTAAACGATTTTTTGATAATGAAGGTAATGGATTCCTTGATGAACAACCTTCAACTTCATTAGGCTCAGGTTTTATTATTTCAGATGATGGTTATATAATTACTAATAATCATGTCATTGATGATGCTGGAGAAATTATAGTACGCCTAAATGATAGAAGGGAATTAGTTGCAAAAGTAGTAGGGGCCGATAAACGTAGTGATATCGCTTTATTAAAAATCGATGCTGATAATTTGCCAGTAGTAAAATTGGGCACTTCAGAAACTTTAAAAGTTGGTGAATGGGTATTAGCAATTGGTTCTCCATTTGGATTTGAACATTCAGTTACTGCAGGTATTGTTAGTGCTAAAGGTAGAAGTTTACCAAGTGATACTTATGTACCTTTTATTCAAACTGATGTGGCTATTAATCCTGGTAATTCTGGTGGACCATTATTTAATTTAGATGGTGAAGTGATAGGAGTGAACTCTCAGATTTATAGTCGAACTGGAGGTTTTATGGGGCTTTCCTTTGCCATTCCAGTAGACGTAATGAAAGAAGTGGTTGATCAGTTAAAAAATGGTGGCAAAGTTTCTCGTGGTTGGCTAGGGGTTTTAATTCAGGACGTAACTCATGAATTGGCAGAATCCTTTGCTATGGAAAAACCACAAGGAGCTTTGATAGCTAAAGTATTAGCTGAAAGCCCAGCTTCAGCAGCTGGTTTAAAAGTAGGAGATATTATTATCACTTTTAATGGTAAACAAATCGAACGTTCAGTTGATTTACCACCAATAGTTGGTAGCACTAAAGTTGATTCAACAGTTGCTGCTATCGTGATTCGCAAAGGTAAACAAGAAGTAATTAATATTAAAATTGGTGAATTGCCATCAGAAGAAGATATTAAATTAGCCACAACATCTCAGGGCAAAGCAAATATTGCTAGAATCGGTTTATCGGTAACTGATTTAGACGATAAAAAACGAGAAACACTAAATATCGTAGAAGGTGGAATATTAGTGCGTAATGTTGAAGAAGGTACTGCACATGATGCAGGGATTCGTAAAGGTGATGTTATTATGATGATAGATAATACTGATGTTGCAAATGTTACCCAATTCAAAGATATAATAGCTGGATTAGGTGAAACAACAGTACCAGTATTAATTCACCGACGTGGTTCTCCACTCTTTTTAGCCCTAAAAATTCCAACCAAATGATAGATAGACTAGCATTGACACTTTACACTAGAGTAGGGTGTCATCTTTGTGATGAAATGAAACAACAATTAAATATATTACAGCAACAATATGAATTTTCTTTAAATCTAGTGGATGTTGATGCTGATAGTTATTTAAAATTGCGTTATGGTGAACGAATACCAGTTTTAGCTATTGGAGAACGAGAAATCTGTCATTATCATTTGAATAATGAGTTATTGATGGAATGTTTTAAATGAAACATATTCGTAATTTTTCCATTATTGCTCATATTGATCATGGTAAATCAACTCTTGCTGATCGTTTTATTCAAATTTGTGGCGGTTTAACCGAGCGAGAAATGTCTCAACAAGTTCTAGATTCAATGGATATAGAACGTGAACGTGGCATAACGATTAAGGCTCAAAGTGTTACTTTAAACTATAAAGCTAATGATGGTATAAATTATCAATTAAATTTCATTGATACTCCAGGCCATGTGGATTTCTCTTATGAAGTATCCCGTTCTTTAGCAGCTTGTGAAGGTGCATTGTTAGTTGTTGATGCAGCTCAAGGAGTAGAAGCTCAGAGTGTGGCTAATTGCTATACTGCTATTAATCAAGGGCTTGAAGTAGTTCCAGTATTAAATAAAATCGACTTGCCAGCTGCCGAACCAGAACGAGTAATAGCCCAAATAGAAGATATAATTGGAATTGAGGCTGAAGATGCGATTCGGGTTAGTGCCAAATCAGGAATTGGAGTTGAGGATTTATTAGAATCCCTAGTTAAACTTATCCCTGCACCTGAAATTAAACTTAAAGCTCCTTTAACTGCTCTCATTATTGATTCTTGGTTTGATAACTATTTGGGAGTCATATCCTTAGTAAGAGTTATGCAAGGTAGTTTGACTAAGCGACAAAAAATTTTAGTAATGTCAACAGGGCGTAAAGTCCAGGTAGAACAGGTTGGAATTTTTACTCCTAAACGTCAAGAACGTAACACACTTGAAGCTGGTGAAGTTGGATTTGTAGTTGCCAATATTAAAGATATTTATGGAGCTCCAGTGGGCGATACCCTCACTGATGCTTATGAACCAATTGCAGAACCTCTACCTGGTTTTAAAACAATTCAACCTCAAGTTTTTGCCGGGATGTTTCCAACTGATGCCAGTGACTACGAAAATTTACGAGAAGCATTATCCAAATTACGTCTTAATGATGCCGCTTTGTATTATGAACCAGAAACTTCACAAGCTTTAGGATTTGGGTTTCGATGCGGTTTCTTAGGTATGTTACACAAAGAAATCGTGCAAGAACGCTTAGAACGTGAATACGAACTGAATTTGATCACTACTGCTCCAACAGTTATATATGAAGTTATTGATACTACTGGGAAAACATTAGTAATAGATAATCCAGCAGATTTACCTATCCCTACCAAAATAGCTGAAATACGAGAGCCAATTGTAGAAGCAAATATTTTATTACCACAAGAATATTTAGGCAATGTTATTGGGCTTTGTATTGAAAAACGTGGGGTACAGAAAAAATTACATTATACTGGTTCTCAAGTTGCTTTGAGTTATGAATTACCAATGAGTGAAATGGTATTAGATTTTTTTGATCGACTAAAATCTGTATCTCGTGGTTATGCTTCTTCAGATTATATTTTCTTGCGATTTCAAGCTGCTGATTTGGTGAAATTAGACGTATTAATCAATAGTGAACAAGTTGATGCTTTATCAATTATAGTACATAGAGATAAAAGTTTTACCCATGGTAGAGATATAGTAAAAAGAATGAAAGAAGTTATCCCGCGTCAAATGTTTAACATAGCCATCCAAGCCGCTATTGGGAGTCAGATTATAGCTCGCCAGACTGTAAAGGCATTTAGAAAAAATGTAACTGCTAAATGTTATGGTGGAGATATAACCCGTAAACGGAAATTGCTTGAGAAACAAAAAGAAGGTAAAAAACGTATGAAACAAGTTGGATCGGTAACACTTCCTCAAGATGCTTTTTTAGCGGTCTTACAAGTTGGCAAAAAAAATTAAGCAGTAATTAAATTTAAGAATTACTATAGATATCCCGGCATAAGCTTTAGTTTTTACTGACTAGTACTAAAATAATTGCCCGGCACTAGACTAATATATTAATAGGTAAGTTAATAAAATGAATGTAACATGGACTTGGGATTTAGCAACAATATTAGTTTCATTGACATTTGTCAGTGGATTAATTTGGTTGTATGACAAAATATTTTTAGAATCTAAACGAATAAAAGCTAGTCAAGGATTGGGATATGATAGCTCTATTGCATATGATGATGAAAGTCGAATACCTTTTATCGTTGATTTAGCTAAATCCTTATTTCCAGTTTTTTTATTGGTCTTATTACTACGTTCTTTTTTAGTTGAACCATTTCGTATTCCTTCTGGTTCTATGATGCCGACTCTACTGGTTGGTGACTTTATTTTAGTAAATAAATTTAGTTATGGTATTCGATTACCAGTAGCCAATATGAAAGTAATAGAAATAGGTGAGCCAGAACGTGGGGATGTAGTGGTATTTCGTTATCCAGAAGATCCGAAGATTCCTTTTATTAAACGGATTGTTGGTTTGCCCGGTGATCAAATAGAATATGTCAATAAAATGTTGTATGTTAATGGTGAACCAGTAATTCAACAAGTTGATATACCAAGATATATTGGAGTTGGTTCAGGTAGTAATATGACAGGTAGTGAGAAACGTATAGAATATTTATCAGAAAATGTTTCACATGATATACTAATTAATCCTAAACGGCCTGAATATCAAACTAAATATAGTAAGTTAACCGTTCCTGATAAAGCTTATTTTGTATTGGGCGATAATCGTGATAATAGTAAAGATAGTCGTTTTTGGGGAATAGTGCCAGAAGAAAATTTAATTGGCAAAGCATTTTTCATCTGGATGAATTGGGATTGGAAAAATGGTGGTATTAGTTGGCCACGTATAGGAACTACTATAAAATAAATTTAGCCTCTTTTCCAACGTATATCAGGAAGATATGCTACCATAGCAAAGCATTCTCATAATGTTGTTGCTAATAAATAATCCTCTAAACGAATATTATGTGATTTATGAAATTTATTTTTTACCAGCTCTCCTGTCATATTGTCCAATGTTAATGGTTCAAAAAAGTAAATAATTGACGAATAGTTTTTGGGGATGGAAATTGGGTAGGATTAGAAGTGTTTGAACAGAATTTGATTGTCAGAATTAGGATTTACGGGAGAGGTGTACAAATAATCAAAACCGATTTTAGGGTGAGCCAGTGTTTTAGGTTAGTTTGTAATATCGTTTGGTGTATGAGGTTATTGCTTATACACCAAACTGGTTTAAAATGAAAATATTATATATTTAAAATATGGTAGGGACGAACCCAAATGTTCATCCTTCTTAACTATTTACAAGCAGACGTTGTTTAACTTGCCTAATAATACCATTTAGCTGATCACCCATGCTATTTGTAACATCCATAACAATTACACCATCTACTTCAACTCCTCTTGTATCAACTTCAACATCAATGTTTAGAAGACTATGCAACCAGTATAGATATTCTACAGAATGCCCTCACCAAAACTTCCAATCCAACTGAACAAGCAATAACTTTAGGAAGTTTAGGTCAAGCCTGTTTTATGCAGGGTAAAACTAAATCAGCTATTACATTATTAGAAACAAGTATAAATACCTTTCCCAAGGCTACAACCTTAAATAACTTGGGCAATGTTTATGCACCTTATTCCGAGAACAAGAAAATAGCTAAGGCTCTTGTTTATTATAAACAAAGTTCTGATTTAGCAACCCAAATTGGCTATCAAAGCTCAACTTAACTTTGTCCAGATTGCTTTAAAAGACACCTCCCAACTTCCAATTATTAAAACAGTTCTATTAGAATTATTAAAACAAATTAATGCTATTAAACAAGATAAAATTGAAATAAGATTACGCTTAGGTCGTCTTATGCGTCAAACCTATCTTGCCCAACCAGCTTATATTGAATTTAAATTGAAAGCCTTCACAGTATTGACAGAAGCTCGTCAATTAGCCCATGAAAAATAAGATACTTGGGCAGAATCTCAAGCTCTTGGTTATTTAGGCCAATTATATTTTGATGCAGGTCGTTATCAGGAAGCACTCCAAACAACTAGCAAGGCAATTCTATTAGCTGATAATGATAAATTTTCCCACAATGCTGAAATATTAACTTATTATTGGCAATGGCAAATTGTAAAATCCTTAAACAACAAGGCAAAAATTCTGAAGCTTTAGCATCTTATCGTCAAGCTGTCAACGAATTATGGTCGCCATCATTGCGTTATGATTTCGGATATACGGTTCTTCATTTCGACAGCAAGTTGGTAATTTATTTCTTGAATTCATAGATTTATTATTGAAACATGCAGATTCTTTAGCTGAAAAATCTGTTATAATCTATATTTTATCGGATAATTTCTATGCAAAAATTACAAGCTGTACACTACGGTGAAGTTGAATTAATCCCCGGCATAAAATGTGACGGATATGTTCTGTCTGATGGCACTGCATGTTTAAGTGAACGTGGGACT
>DRQV01000169.1 GCA_011371325.1 Thioploca sp. | reverse complement strand
GCTGATTCAACTAGTCGTTGGGCAGAAGCTCTACGAGAAGTTGGTGGTCGCTTAGGACAAATGCCAGTAGAAGAAGGTTATCCAGCTTATTTAGCTTCTCGACTAGCAGCTTTTTATGAACGAGCTGGTCGAGTCACAACCTTAAATAATAAACAAGCTTCAGTAACATTGATTGGAGCAGTATCACCACCTGGTGGAGATTTTTCCGAACCTGTCACTAGTCACACTAAAGAAATTGTCCAAACTTTTTGGGCTTTATCGAAAGAATTAGCTGATGCTCGGCATTACCCATCAATTGATTGGAATGATAGCTTTTCTGATTACGTTAGTACTGCTCAACAATGGTGGGCCGAAAATATTGATATTCATTGGCAAGAATATCGTAATGAAGCTTTGAAATTATTAGCCAATTCTGATGAATTAGAAAAAATTGTGAATTTAGTTGGTCCAGAGGCTTTATCTTCTATTCAACGTTGGATATTGGAAGGTGCTGCTTTAATTCGAGAAGGTGTTTTACAACAAAATGCTACTGATAAAAAAGATAGCTTTTGTTCACCGGAAAAACAGATGTTATTATTGAGTTTAATGTTAACTATTTATCATAAAGGTATTAATTTATTGGAAGCAGGAGTTCCAGTGCAACAACTTGCTAATTTATCTATTTTAGCTAAAGCTCGACGGATTAAATCTCAATTTGGCAGTGAAGAAATTAGTAAATTTAATGAATTTGAGCAGGAAATTCAAAATACTTATGATAAAATTATGATGGAATATGGTAATTCTTAATTAAGTTCAAAATAATTAATTGTCAGAATCAAGATTCACAAGATTTTGGGATTTTCAGGATTAAAAACTCTAATTTCAATGTATATGGTTGGCTTTGTCTTGATTCTGACAGTTTAATGGTCGATATTTAAATAATTTCAAATACAGTTAAATAACTAATTTTTTTGAGCTTAATTAATAATTTACAATTAATTCTACTGCTGTTTTTAAGTCCGGAACTGTATTCCATTTCACTGGTAATGTAGTTTTGCCTTCTAAACCTCTATCAGTTTCTATAAGAATTAATCCTTTGCAGTTAGCATAGTATCCAGCTAAAATATCGCTGATCATATCACCAATTAACCACGAACTAGTTAAATCAACTTGCATTTCTTTGGCAGCTTTAAATAACATTCCTGGGCCAGGTTTACGGTCATAGTTATCAACTATTGTTCTATCTTTTACTTGTGGTACGGCTGGACAGTGATAAAAACCATCCAATTGTGTACCATATTTTGCTAATTGTGCCGATAAAGTATTATGAATTTCTATCAAATCTTCTTCTGTTATAATGCCTTGTCCTATTGGTGATTGATTGGTTACTAATATGCAAGCAAATCCTGCTTTTCGTAATTTTTTGATAGCTTCTCCACCACCAGCAATTAATTGTACTTGTTCTGGTTTAGATAGGTAATGTACTGATTCTATTAAAGTTCCATCACGGTCTATAAATATTGCTGGCCGGCCTTGATTAAATTTATCAGATGTCAGTTCAACTGCATCCCGTTGAGCTTGTAAATAAGTCTTATAAGTACCAATATCAGTATGATAACCATCCCAAACCCAACCTTTCATCTTGCCAATAAATTTAGGTAATACATCAAATCCTAAATCAAAAGCTTGCATTGTTGCAATTTCTCTATACGTTTTAGAATCAATAACATATATTCCAGCATTAGCAAAATTAGTTTTTGGTTGCTTGGGTTTTTCTGCAAAACTGATAATTCTATTTTGTGCATCTAACTCTGCGATGCCACAAGCTTTGGGATTTGGAGCGTGAAATAATAACATGGTGATTGGATCAGGATGGTGACGATGAAAATTAAGCAATTTGGCTAAATTTATATCACTAAAATTATCAGCATAAATAATAATTATTTCATCTACATCATTAGCAAAATCTGGGTTAGCTGCAATAGTTCCAGCTGAACCTAATAATTTTGGTTCATAAAACTCGATTAATTGTAAATTTTTATCTAATTGTGCAATATAATCTCGTACTTGACTAGCTAGATGATGGGTGTTTAATAAAGCTTCAGTTATGCCAGCTTCGATGATTTTTTCGACCCAATAGTCTAATAATGGTCGCCCGGCAATTGGAACTAAGCATTTTGTCACCTGATTTGTAAGTGGGCGTAACCTAGTTCCAAGGCCAGCTGCTAATAACATTGCTTTTGTCATGGTAAAATTTGATGTAAACGTTGGCCAATTATATGACCGATAGACATATGTAAATCTTCGATAATGCCATAATTATTACTTGGAATATGAACTTGAATATCTGCCAATTCCTGAACTTTGCCACCATCAAAACCAGTTAATGCAACTACTATAACTCCATTATCTTTGGCCCATTGACAAGCATTTACAATATTGGGTGAATTGCCAGAACCAGTAATTGCTATGGCTATATCCCCAGCAGTAGCAAAGGCATTTAGTTGATAACGAAAAATTTCAGCATAAGAGGTATCGTTAGCCAATGCTGTTAATAATCCAATATTATCGCTAAGACTATGAACTTGTAAAGCTTTTGGACCTCCAGGAGCTCCTGTCATCACAAATTCTAAACCAAAATGGCCTGAAGTACTAGCACTACCGCCATTACCAAACACGAAAACTTTTCGATTTTCTTTTTGAGCTTGTACTAATCTAGCAACTAATTCATCAATTATTTTATAGTCAATAGCATTAATCACCTCATTCATAGTGGTGAAATAATCTTGTGCTGACTGACACATACTTCTATTCATAATTATCACCATAAAGTGGATTGAACAAATTTATTCTTTTTCTGAACACGATAGTCCTTTTATGCTTTCTGAATATGGTAAATCATTTTTTGGATTAACACTTTCGGTATATATAAACATATCAATGCTATCAGCATTATAAATTATGCTACCATCTTGCAATCGATAGCCAAATAAAACTTGCATAAAACCAGATAATGGTATCTTTCCTTGATAAATAAAAAAATTATGTTCTGATTGTAATTTAATATCTCTTTGAAAAACCTGTAAAGTTTCTAAATTACCATCCCATTCTGCAACAGCTTTACCCTCATTAATTATGCTATAGAATTGTTCTATTTTAGACTCTGGATATGGTTTATGAACAGCGATTGCTAAAATATCTGCCGATTTACCAATATCAGAACTATCTACAGTAATCTTACCTTTAATCTTAATATTATCAGGTACACATTGGGTGGTAATACGTTCATAAGGGCCACAATTTACTGATACACTACCTGTAATTTTAGTATTGGTGGTTGCTTGATTGAAATTTATAGCTTTACCTTCAGGAACTTCGCCAACTGCCCAAGCTTGAAAGTTATCAAACACTAAAATGGTAGTCTTGTGAGAGAAAGTATAAGTAGCAAAATAAACTCCAACCGCTTGTACATCCTGAAATTCATGTTCTATAAAAGTAGCATTTTGCGGGTCAAATTGCATTTTATTTACTTCGATTAACAATTCATCACTTATAATTTTGTGTAATTGAATTTCTTCATTAGTAGATTTTTTAGGATTGTAATTTATTTCTTCAAGAGTTGTGACAAGACTATCAACTTTCGCCGTATCTTGACGTGGATTATACTTTGCCCAACGTGAATTTAACGGATTTAATTGGACAACAGCTCCTCGTTTTAAAGCCTCTACCGACATGCCGTCTACACCAGTGGAAAATTTATCGGTCTTTTCATTATGTATAATTTTAGCTTCACTAATCCAGAATTGTTCACCATCTTGGACAATGAATCGACCTTCTTCAATATTTTCACGCCGACGAGTTAAATTAACCGATAGCCTACTAGTTGAATCAAAAGTAATTTGTTTAGCACCGGCTCCTCCATTAATAAATCCATCTTTCTTCCATATGTAAAAGACTGAAAAATTTACCTTAGCATCTTTAACACTATAAAAAGCATTGGAAAGTGGCTGTTTCCATTTTTTTGGTTCTACCAAAAAAAGAGTCATGTCAGCTCGTTGTTTTTTATCGCCCCAACTATGAGATGAATTATTAGGATAATCAATAGCATAAGAGCATGGCCTGCTACCTTCTTTGGGTTGAACTGTGGCTTGAGCTATTTTATTGAATAGATTATATCTATTACCTTTCTTATCTTCTGTAGTAATATCTGAAACATTGGTATAACGGGCGATGATACCACCGTAAAATATTGCACTTGGAAAACCAGTTCGATATCTATGTCGTTTTTTACCAGTTTCATTATATGAGGCTGGACTAAATGGTTTGTTTAAATCAAATTCATACCAAATTAATGCATCATTATATATACCATCCGCATTTAAATCTTGATATTGAATTGAATTTCTATTCCGGTAACCACCAGGATAAATTTTGCCATGTTTTGGTAGGTATTCTCCCCACCATTGAACAAATTTAGCAGATTCAGCAGAAACTGGAGAAATAAAAGATGTCATTATGATAATTAAACTAATAATTATATTTTTCATGGTATTCTCAAAATGTTAAAATTATTTAAACGTTTTTGGAAAATGTTAGCTAACTTTTTAGTATTTTGTTGTAGTTCGTAAGCTTGTCTAACTTTTTTACCAGCAGCAATGCTAAGTTGTCGGCGAAAATTAGGTTTATCCATTAATTCGGCTAATGCAATAGTTAAACTATCTATATCTGAAGGAGTGACTAATAAACCATTAACTCTATGTTCGATTAATTCTGGAATTCCAGTAATATTAGTAGTTACACAAGGAATTTCCATCGCCATAGCTTCCATTAATACAACTGGTAAACCTTCGGCAAAACTAGCTAATACAAAGATATCAGTATTGGCATAAAAATGGATAATCTGATCTTGATTAACTGCTCCAACAAATATAATTTGTTTAGTTAATTCTCTTTGTTTCACTTCAGTTGCTAAAGTTAGTTTGTCCGGTCCATTGCCTACTAAATGTAAACGTAAATTATAACCTTTAGCAATTAAACGAGTTATTGCTTCTATTAAAATAAATTGACCTTTATCTGGCACTAGTCTACCTACACAGAGTATCTCGAATGGTTCGGGATGCTGACGAAATTGCCGAGGGGTAAATATATTAGGATTAACTCCCAATGGACCTACTTCTAATTTATCCCAACAAGTAGATGGTGATAACATCATCAATTGACTTTTGGCAAAATTGCTAATACAACAAATAAAATCAGCATCTAAAATTTTTTGGCTTAAATAGCAACCATAGATATCATAAAAATCACGTGGGCCGTGCATAGTAAAAGAGAATGTAATAGGAAAAGTCCGTTTGGTTATTAATCCCACTGTAGCTGCTTCCATACCAAAATGAACATGTAAATGCAATAATTTGTTTTTACGCATCCACTGGCCAATCATTACTGCTTCAACAAAATAAAAGAAGTTATATAATATTTTTTTTAAATCAAATTTACCTAAACGTAATGCAAAAAATAAGCCTCTTAAGTAATTTAATGGTTGAGTGAGTATGGTATAAAAATGAGCTTTGCCTGCTCCTATGATGCCATCTGGTTTTATATAATAAGTATTAATTGCTTCTTCTTGTTCTATGTCAGTTAATTGTTTTATATCACGGTCTGGAGGATTGATGGATGTTACGCTGATGTCAAAGTTAAACTTTCGTAATGTACTGATTTCACGTAAGATAAAAGTGTGGGAAATAGCTGGATATTGACTTATTAGATATGCTAAACGATTCATAAATTATTCTTTAATCTGTGGCTAACGAAATAATTTGATATTTTAGTCTGCCATTTATTGGATCACCAGTTCGTCCAATGATAATTTTCGCTAATTTTATTAAGTTGGAATTAGTTTCTGTTTTATTCAATTCAGTTATAAAAGTCCTGGTTGAACCTGGAGTTGAAATAGTTACAGTTGTCATTACTGGTCTTGCTGGTACAAAACTATCGCTGTAATATTTTATCCCAACCAAATATTCGCCAGTCTGAAGTTTTTTACAATCTGTATAATAATGCTCAGGCCCAAATCCTTGTGTATTATCAACATCTAAATAGCCACTTTTACCAATTTTATTTTCAAAATATACATGAGTTTGATTTGGTTCAAAAATATGTAGATCAACATCATTTTTAGTTGTGAGATTCCAGGTTAAGGTAACTGTAATTGAACCACTTTTAACTACTTGTGGTGGGTCAGTTAATTTACTTAATTCTTGTTTTATTTTGGTAATAATTTCAGGCTTTATATCATAATAAGGTGATAAATAAGTTTGGGTAAAATTATGAGCCGGAATAGAACCAATATTATCAATAACTTTCCCACTATCAATTTTTCGCAAAGTCCAATTTGCTTCCAATGAACTTGGTATCAAAGTAATTATATCAAGATGATTAGTAAGATAAGCATCATTATTTCCAACTCGAACAGTAGGAGTTGCTATCCCAAAAGTACCAAAACTTTCTATAGTGATGGCTGGTTTTTGATTGGTAAGCATCCGTTGAGCTAGATTGGTATAAAAATTTCCTTGTGAATGTGAGACTACTAATACTTTCTGACCTTGTAAAATAGCTTCTCGATATTTTTCAACATGTTGATTTAATTCTGGAGTATTAACTTGATATTTCCAGTTGTAGATTAATTTTGCTAAATTCATATACCATAAGTGTTGATCTGAAGTTTGCAAAAGTTGCTTAAATGCAGCATCTGAATAATTATAAGCTAGATCATAGGTAATGCCTTCATCAGCGTAATTATCACCTAAATTTAGAGCTAATTCGTTCATGGCAGTAAAAGCTTGTTTAGGGGTAGTTAATTCACCATTGCTAAATACTACTCGAAATTTTTCTGGTTCACATTGTTGTGCATATGCAAAGGAACTAAGCAGAAATAATATTATGATTTTCATGGTAATTATCCTCAATCACACACTGGTTCAATTGGTTGCATAAAATATGCTCCACTAATAAGCTTACTGGATTTTAAATATTTAACTAATCTTTCTTTAATGTTAGTAGTCCAGGCTTCTATTTCTGTAGATAAAGCTTGCCTTACTTCGTAATCGTGAATTGGATCAGATAATATTTTAAAAATGCAACTGGTTGCTCTAGCAATTTGTTCAGTTGCTATTAAGGCTTCTTCTTTAGTATCTACTTCCATAAATTGTTGTAATGCTCGTGCTTCTTGTTCCGCCGCTCGTTTGATTGCTTGCGTATCTGAGAATTTTTGTTTAATTAATTGATCAATATCATCACGTATACCATTGTTATCGCTATCAATACCTTTTAAACCAGCAGTAGTTTGGCCTTGGACATTAGTAGATATAGAAAATTGACTTGGTAATTCTAATAGATCAGATTCATTACAGGCTGAAATTAATATTAAGATTACGAATAATCTAATATACATATTGTTTTCCTTAATTAATTGTTGAATTTATCCATTACTAATCGCAATCATTTTCAATCAGATTTTGAATTATAGTATTCATAGTATCCATACGTTCTGCTTGAATATTATTTGCAATATTTAAAGCTTTATCATTAGCACCAGCTTGAATTTGTGGAAAAATTTCAATTTTATTAGTATTTTTAAATACCATCCAAGTATCTTGCAAAATAGTTATTTGTTCATTTCCTGTTTTGGACATAGTTGCAATAGCTCGTTCAAATTTAATATTTGATTTATCTATCTCTTTCCTTAAAATATTTTGTTCTACTTTATCAGTTGCAATAATCATCATCATCAAATTTAAATGAACATCGGTTAAAAACTTTTTGGCATCACATGCAATATTAGTATTGATTGGATTTGAATAATTTATGTCTTTTACCGAATTTTCTATAATTGGGATAGTTTTATCAGTTGTAGAATTGATATTTAATGAAGGTACAGATTGATTATCTACCTCGTTTAAGGCCTCTTCAATTGCTTCCTTAGTTGTACCAGCAGAAGCTAATACCAAATCAGCAGATGAAAGTAATTTACCAGATATTTTATTAAATTGATTACCACCTTGAATTCTATCTAATTCATAGGTAACGTAAGTGCTTTCCATCACATCTTCAATTTCCTTTAAACTTTGTTGTAGTTTATTTTGTAAAACTTCCCACTGTCTGCGTGAACTTTCTATTTTGCCAGCATAATTTGGGTGTTTAAGCTTCAATTCTGATAGTTTATTAATTTTTTCTTCAGTAAGCGTAATTTCTGCTTCAATTTCATCAATCTTTCTGGCTAGTTCAGGGCTCATTTCCTCCAAAAAAGCATTAACTGCCTGCTGGCCTTCTTGTTTCATTTTGGCTTCGTAACATGCTGTAAAAGTAAAAATAATAATAAAAATAATAGTCAATCTAATTAATATATTTTGAAGCATATTTTGTCCTCCTTAACTAGGATATAATAGGTGAGATTCCATATAAAATTATTATTATTTCTATGTAAACGAAAATCTAGGGGTATTATCATTTCCACTTTCATGGGAATGGCAATATTTTATATATGAAATCCCACTTAAAATATCTTATTTCAAAAAATAGGTTAATTACAATTATCACCATTAAGAGCTTGAATTACATTATTCATATCATCCATTCGTTTAGCCTGAATACCAGTGGCTATTTCAATAGCTTTATCATTATTGCCGGCATAAATTGCTGGAATAATATCACTTTCTCTCGTGTTTCTAAATTTGGACCAAGTATTTTGTAAATCAGCCAATTGAATATCATCAGTTTTATTTTCATCTTTAAGCATAGTTTCCAAAGCGTTATCAAGGTTTATACTAGCCTTATTAATTTCTATTCTTAAATCATCTTGCTCTTCTTTTTCCGTTGACATTACCATCATCATCAGATTTAAACGAGCATCTACCAAAGCTGATTTAGCATCACAAATTGTTGCTGCTTGTACCAATTGCATGGAAAAAATAGTTATAATCCCGCTAATTAAAAACTTT
>DRQV01000168.1 GCA_011371325.1 Thioploca sp. | reverse complement strand
TTATATATTTCGTAATTTATTACAGCGTTGTGTATTATTATTCATCGTATCCATACTAGCTCATTCAGTAGTACATCTAGCTCCTGGAGAACCAAGTGAAGTTGATCCGTCTAATCCACGTATGCAGCCAGAAGATATTGCTAAAATACGAGTTGCTTTTCATTTAGATGATCCTATTTACTTGCAATACGTATATTGGATGCGAGATTTGTTTACAGGAGAACTAAAATCCTTTAAAGATAGTCAACCAGTTTTGCCAAAAATATGGGAACGATTTTTAAACTCTTTGCCATTATTTATCTGTGCAACCCTATTAATTTGGACTTTAGCATTTCCAACCGGAATTCACGCTGCAATCCGTAGAAATTCAGCATATGATCGAGGTTCTACCTTCATCGCATATGCTTTAATCTCAATCCCTGGATTTTTTTTATCTTATATAATGATATTATGGGTAGTTGACCTATTTGGAGTACCAGTAATTGGTATGCGAACTTTTGGAATGGAAGAAGCAAGTCCTTTATATAGAGGTATGGATCGAATTTGGCATTTAGTAATCCCATCTTTAATGTCTGCCTTAGCTGGAGTAGCAATATTATCCCGTTATGTACGTTCTCAAATGTTAGAAGTAATAAGCCAAGATTATATCCGCACTGCGAGAGCTAAAGGCTTGGATGAAGATACTGTTATTTATCATCATGCCTTACGCAATGCCTTATTACCATTTGTAACTTTATTTGGTTTTTTACTGCCTGGTTTAATCGGAGGTTCAGTAATTTTTGAAGCTATTTTTGCGTGGCCAGGTTTGGGTAGATTAGGTTATGAAGCTATTTTAGCGAGAGATTTTCCAATTATTTTAACCATTAATTTTATTGCTGCTGCTTTGACTCTAATTGGAACTTTTTTATCCGATATTCTTTATGCGGCAGTCGACCCACGAATTCGTTTGGAATGATATGGAAAAACTAGATAAATCATTAACGAATCAAACTATTCAATCAACAACTCCAATTCAAGAATTTTGGCAATTATTTTATAAAGATAAATTGGCCATGCTTGGGTTTATTCTATTATTAATTTTGATCATAGCTGCTATTGCCGGTAAAGTTTTAACCGAATGGACAGTAGTTTTTGACCCGACAACAGTGAGACTAGTTGATAAATTCATGCCACCATTGTCACCAGCCTCAGAACATATTTTGTTAGAAGAAGTACCAAAGTTTGGGATTTACATATTAGGAACTGATGAATTAGGGCGAGATGTATTTGCTCGTATGTTACAAGGCTCATTCGTATCACTTTCAATTGGATTTGTTGCTGTCAGTATCTCAACTTTCATTGGAATCTTATTAGGTGGATTAGCAGGATTTTATGGCAATGTTCGATTAGGATTTATTTCAGTAGATACATTAATCATGCGTTTTACTGATGTTATGTTATGTTTTCCTACCTTCTTTCTGATCTTGACTGTAGTTGCCTTATTACCCCCAAGTATTTACAATATAATGATTATCATTGGAATAACTAGTTGGATGGGAACTGCTCGTTTTGTCAGAGCTGAATTTTTGGCTTTAAGAGAACAGGATTTTGTACTGGCTGCTAAAGCTTTGGGTTTACCAGAATGGAGAATTATTTTTCTGCATATGGTGCCTAATGCAATCGCTCCAGTTTTAGTCTCGGCAGTCATTGGAGTGGCAGCAGCTATTTTAACCGAATCAGCTTTAAGCTTTTTAGGTTTTGGGGTACAACCGCCATACGCAACTTGGGGCAATATCCTTGCTGATGGTAAAAATTTTATTTTTGATGCACCTTGGTTATTTTTTATTCCTGGCATAGCTATTTTAATAATAGTATTAGCTTTTAACTTGGTCGGGGAAGGTATGCGGGAAGCATTAAATCCGAAACTTAGAAAACGTTAAACGAATTAATATTTAGAGAATTATATCAAAATGCTTTTAAGTGAACTATTAGCAATCGACTTACCAAAATTCAGTGACCATTTGGTAACCGGTTTATCTTTAGATAGTCGGGTTGTTCAGCCTGGTGATTTGTTCTTTGCTATGACTGGTACTCAAACTGATGGTAAGTTCTATATCGATATGGCTTTGCAACAGGGTGCAATCGCAATTGTTAAACAGTCTCCTACTTTTAGCATAGAGATATTACCCAGTAATATGCCGTATATTAATTTACCTAATTTATCGGCACGATTAGGAGAAATTGCGGCTAAATTTTATCAAAATCCATCCCAAAATATGTCTGTTATTGGGGTAACTGGCACTAATGGTAAAACTTCAATAACACATGCTATAGCTCATATATTACAATCTTATGCTCCTTGTGGCTTATTTGGAACTTTGGGCTATGGAATTTATGGTGATTTACAACCAGCTAGTCATACTACTCCGCACGCTATATATTTACAAAATTTATTTGCAGATTTACATAAGCAAAAAGTATCACAAGTTGTAATGGAAGTTTCATCCCACGCTTTAGCACAAGGCCGAGTGAATGGAATTAATTTTGAGACAGCAGTATTGACTAATTTAAGCCGAGACCATCTAGATTATCATAAAACTATGACTGCTTATAGTGATGCTAAACGTCTTTTGTTTGATATGCCTAATCTAAAAAATGCAGTGGTAAATTACGACGATGAATTGGGACGTAGTATTTTAACCGAATTACCAACAACATTAACTTACAGTATTCAAGATAAAACCGCTAATGTTTATGCTAAAATATTGAATTATAATAATAATGGTTGCCAATTAAGCATTCATAGTGATTGGGGCAGTGAAAAATTGCATAGTCCATGGTTAGGTCATTTTAATGTCAGTAATATTTTAGCCATTTTGACAACTTTATTAAGCATGGATTTTCCGCTAAATGAATTGATTAATAAACTAACCATTTTACCAACAGTCCCTGGTCGTATGGAACGTTTGGGAACTACAGGACAAGTTACAGCAGTTATAGACTATGCTCATACTCCAGATGCTTTAGAAAAAGCTTTATTGGCTTTAAGTGAACATTTATCAGGACAAATATGGTGTGTATTTGGTTGTGGTGGTAATCGAGATCGTGGCAAACGACAATTAATGGGAGAAATAGCTCAACTCTGTGCTGATAAAGTAGTAATTACCGATGATAATCCACGTAATGAAAACTCTCAAGTAATTATTGATGATATTTTACAAGGCTGTCCGACTCCAACAGCGGTTATTTCAGATCGAAAACAAGCAATTGAATATGCGTTACAAAATGCAGATGTAAATGATGTTGTGCTAATCGCTGGTAAGGGACATGAAGATTATCAGTTGATTGGTGAACAACGTTTACCTTTTAGTGATAGGGATATAGTTAACTCTTTTTATCAAACTTCACTACGGAAATAATTTAACTAACAATGACAGAAAAACCTTGGAGCGGTCGTTTTACCGCTAATACCAATAATTTTGTTGAAGCTTTCACTGCTTCAGTTGATTTTGACCAGCGTTTATATAAATATGATATTACTGGTTCAATTGCTCATGCTACTATGTTAGCTAAAGTTGGAGTATTAACCAGTTCTGAAGTTGAACAAATTATAGCTGGTTTGACAGAGATTAAAGCAGAAATTGAGCGAAATGAATTCAATTGGTCAATTGTCCTAGAAGATGTTCACATGAATATTGAAGATCGTTTGGTGCAAAAAATTGGGATAGTTGGCAAAAAACTACATACTGGTCGCTCCAGAAATGATCAGGTAGCTACAGATATTCGTTTATATTTACGAGATGAAATTGATTTTATAACTATTGAATTAGTTTATTTAATTAAAGCTTTAAATACAATTGCTGACCGAGAATCTGAGACTATCATGCCAGGTTTTACTCATCTGCAAAGTGCTCAACCAATCACCTTTGGTCACCATTTATTGGCTTGGTGTGAAATGTTACTGAGAGATAAAGAACGTTTATCTGATTGTCGAAAACGAGTCAATGTCATGCCACTTGGAGCTGCGGCTTTAGCTGGAACTAGCTATCCAATAGATCGAGAACATACTGCTAAATTACTTGGATTTGCAACAGTTGCTGAAAATTCTTTAGATGCCGTTAGCGATCGAGATTTCGCAATTGAATTTACCTCAACAGCAGCATTATTGATGATGCACCTATCACGTTTTGGGGAAGAATTAATCTTATGGTCATCGGCTCAATTTAATTTTATCGAATTAAGTGATGCTTTTTGTACAGGTTCTTCCATCATGCCACAGAAAAAAAATCCAGATGTACCAGAATTGGTAAGGGGTAAAACTGGTAGAGTTTATGGCAATTTAACTAGTCTCTTAACCTTGATGAAATCACAACCGTTAGCTTATAACAAGGATAATCAAGAGGATAAAGAACCATTGTTTGATACTATAGATACGGTGAAAGGTTGTTTACGAGTTTATGCGGATATGATTCCAACTATGCAAGTAAATCGTGAACAAATGCGTAATGCTACTCAACAAGGATTCACTACTGCAACCGATTTAGCAGATTACTTAGTAAGAAAAGGAGTTGCATTTCGAGATGCTCATGAGATAGTTGGTAAAGCTGTAAGATATTGTATTGACAACAATTGTGATCTAAGTAAATTAAAAATACTCCAACAATTTTCCTCAGTTATTGAAGATGATATATATAGTTTTCTAACTTTAGAAGGTTCGGTTAATTCTCGTGATCATATTGGAGGAACAGCTCCCAAACAAGTTAAAGCCGCTGTGCAAAGATTATGGAAAAAGTTAGAAGTAGATATTAATACTCCATTTTTA
>DRQV01000167.1 GCA_011371325.1 Thioploca sp. | reverse complement strand
TCTAATAGTAGTTTCAGTATCATAAGTAAATATGATTACTGGCCGATGTAAACGATCTTTAATTCTAGATGCCAAAATTCCAGTTACTCCTTGATGCCATTGTTCGTCTAATAAACATAGACCTGAATATAATTTCTCAATATCCCCAATTTCCAACATGTTATTTGCTTCTTGGTACATTTTTGCTTCTTCAGCCCGACGTTCTTGATTAAAAACTTGCAATAATTTAGTGTGTTGTTTAGCCGTAAAATCATCCTCACATAATAAGCAAGCAATACCATAAGACATATCGTCCATACGTCCAGCAGCATTTAAACGTGGTCCCAAATAAAATGCTAAATCACTAGCAACTAAATTAGCTTGCTCTCGTTTAGATTCTTGAATCAAGGCTCTAATTCCAGGACAGCAATGATTAGCTTTAATTCTTCTAAGACCTTGTTCAACCAAGATACGGTTATTATAATCCAAACTCACTACATCTGCTACAGTACCTAAAGCAACTAAATCAAGATATTCTGCTAAATTTGGTTCTGGAATATTTTGTTTAACAAACCAATTTTTATTGCGTAAATATGCTCGCAGAGCCAACATTACATAAAAAATTACTCCTACTCCACATAGATTTTTGCTGGGAAATTTGTCGCCTACTTGCTTTGGATTAACAATAACATCAGCATTTGGCAACTTTATTCCTGGTTCATGATGGTCGGTAATTAGCACTAACATACCTTTCTGTTTAGCTTTTTTAACTCCAGAATGACTGGAAATTCCATTGTCAACTGTTATCAATAAATCAGCTCCATCTCCAGAATTAGTCGTTGCCATTAAAGGTAATTTATCAATTAATTCAACTATTTCAGGTCTTAAACCATATCCATGTTCTTTACGATTAGGTACTATAAACCCAACTTTTTCCGCTCCCATTTGTTTCAAAGCCTTGATCGCTAATGTACAGCTAGTTGCACCATCAGCGTCAAAATCGGCTACGATTAAAATTCGGTTTTGTTGAACCATAGTTTTATATAACAATTCAACTGCCTTATCTATATTTAATAATGTCGAATAAGGTAGCATTTTTTTCAAGCTATAATCTAATTCAGCAATATCAGTAATTCCACGGTTAGCTAATACCCGTTTGATGATCGGATGTAAAGTTGTAGGTAAATTATTGGCTACACTATTACGCCTTACAATAGTTTTCATCATTCAGCAGTAGCTTTTTTCTCCAAGCTATCCATAATTCCGATATTGGCAAAACTAGATAAAACATCGAGATTAGTCGGTAATTTATCACCTGAAGCTCCAAAATTAACAATATTATGTGGCATAGTTAAATCAATATTCTTCAAATTTGGATAGATAATAGATGCTATATCTCTTTGAATTTCAGCAATATAAATATCAGGAATTCTAGCTTCATATTTAGCTCTCATTATTTCAGCTTCAGCCTTGCCAGTTTCTATAATAACTTTTGCTTTAAATTGAGCTGCTTCCAAATTAGCTTTCTGAATATTAAGTTCAGCTTGAGATACAACTAACTCAGATTCTTTTTTAGCTATTTGATTTTTTTGTTCGGCTTGTATGATAGCCAATTCCTTTGATTTTTGAGCTATTTGTAATTTTTTATTAGCATTGATAATAGCTAATTCTCTAGCCTTATTAGCCAATTGAATTTTTTTAGTTTCCTCAATGATAGCAAGCTCTTTAGCCTTTTCAGCTAATTCAATATTACGAATTTCTTGAACAATGGCTAATTCTTTAGCTTTGTTAGCTAACTGAATTTTCTGTTCTGCTTTAGCGACAACTAACTCTTCATCTTTTCTGGCTTTAATAGTTGCTAGATCAATAGCTAATTTTTCTTCTTCCTTAGCCTTAGCAATAGTCACAGAAATAGCTAACTCAGTTTCCTTAGTAGTTTTTTGAATTTTTTGATCTGCCAATACTAATTCTAATTGTTTTTGCATCACAACTAGTTCTTTTGCTTTTTGAGCTAATTGAATTTTTTGAGATTCTTTAATTAAAGCTAACTCTTCTGATTTTCGAGCTAATTTAATTTCTTGCTCTTTACTAATATTAGCTAAATCAATTGTTTTATTTTTCCTAATAGTAGCTAACTGAGTTTGTTTTTCCTTTTCAATATTAGCCAACATAATCTTTTCATTATCAAATACCATTGCTAATTCATCGGCTTTTTTATTTGAAATTCTATCAAACTTTTTTTTATCTGCTAATAACTGTTCTAATTCTGGTTCTGGTTCTGGAACTCCTAAAGTAACTTGGATTACTTCGATCCCATAAGTGACTAATGATTTCTTTTCCAACCTCTCTATTTCACCTTTTGCATTAGTAATTGGTACAGTTTTCCAAACTTTTAAGCTAGTAGTTTTTTGGTTTGAAAATCCATTTTGGCCAATCATTACCATATCTCTAGTGTTTACTTCCACTTCTTCTCTTTTAGTCTTATAAATACCATTTTGGAGTTGATCTTCCAGAGCCATTCTAAATTGATTCAATCCACCTTGAAAAAATTCCTCTCCAGTATATTGAGTAGCAGTTGTCACCATAACATCTCTGGAAATTGGGATTAATAATGCGTCAACTAATTTTTCATGAGTAGTAAAATCTTTATGAATTGTTTCAAGTAAATCCCTATTATTCGGTAATTTATAACGAAAAGTAGCTGGAATATTAGCTGTATAACTATCAGCAAACCGTAACTGAATTGGTGACTTTTCTTGCCGGAGTTGTTGTCCGCCAAAACCAGTTCCGAAATCTACTATCCAAACTTGTTTATATCGAGTTACTGAAGATAAAGGAATTTTCCAATGTATAGCCGGTCTATCGTAAGTTTCCACATCATGAGTTATTGGGTTCTCATAGAGATCAATATAACCAGTTTCTGTGACAAATATCATTGATTTTATCGCTATTAAAGTAAATAATATTAGGACAACAAGCAACCAAGATTTTTTAATTAAATCCTCTATCATTTGAAATATATTGCGTAAATCTAAATAGATTAATGATAATAAACCTTCTTGATTTATCTCATTAAAACTGTTGGAAGGTAAAATATCCGGTTCTTTGAATGACATGGTATGTTCCTTAAAATTGTTTAATAAAAAAATCTGTGTTAAAGCATAACTAAATCAATATTTTAATAGTTAATTAGTAAATGATTATAAATTACTTGCTATTCTTAAATCCCAATACATCCTGCATATCAAATATGCCAGTTTTTTGTTGCATTATCCATTGAGCAGCCCTAATCGCTCCGTTGGCAAATGTCATACGACTAGAGGCTTTATGAGTTATTTCTACTCGTTCTCCAATATCTGCAAACATGACTGTATGTTCTCCAACTATATCACCAGCTCTAATAGTTTCAAAACCAATAGTTTTTCGTTCTCTTGCTCCAGTTTTTCCCTGTCTTCCATACACTGCACATTCAGATAAATCTCTGCCTAAAACATTAGCAACTATTTCTCCCATTCGTAATGCTGTACCAGAAGGTGCATCAGCCTTATGACGGTGATGAGCTTCAATCACTTCGATATCAACTTCATCACCCATAATTTGAGCTGCTATTTCTAATAATTTAAAGGTAAGATTTACTCCAATACTCATGTTGGGAGCAAAAATAATAGCGATATCTTGGGCTGTTTCCTGAATAATTTGTTTTTGTTCAATAGAAAATCCAGTCGTACCAATTACCATCCTCTTATTGGTAGCTCGACAAATAGCTAGATGTTCTAAAGTTGCTTCAGGTGTAGTAAATTCAATCAATACATCAAAATTATCAGTAGATAAATTATTGGTGATTGCTATACCATTATGACCAACTCCAGCTAATTCACCAGAATCATTACCAATGAAATTACTGGCTGGATGTTCAAAAGCAACGGAAAGATTTGTATTTACTTCATTTGTACAAGCTTCAATAAGCCTACATCCCATTCTACCGGCTGCTCCGGCAATTGCAATATTTATTTGCACAATTATAGTTCCTGTAAAATTAGACCTGATTTTAATCAGAATTTTATTTAAATAAAAGTATTATTTGGGGTTAGCAACTATGTTTCAAATATTTTAATTAATTATTCGTATGCGAAAACATAAATAATTTCCCTGTAAAACATTAAAATGTATTAAAAATTTCAATAATCTAATTTTAAAATCTATTAGAAATTTTATTTATATTAAATTATTGGTATAATTATGTAGTTGCAGTAATTCTTAATTCATGATTAAAGATTAATATCAATTACTTATACTATAAATTAACTATGTTAAAGGATATATATGCGAATTAGTTCCAAATTATTTATAAATACCAGTATAACAGTTATTTTTATATCTATAATTGGTGGCATTGGATTTTATTACATTAATAATGTTGTCAATATATCTTTATTGTTAACTAAATTAGAAACTAAACCAATTTTAAAAATTAATGATTTAGAAAATACTGCTTGGGAAAGATGGTTGATTTTAATTGAGCATAGTAATATTTCTGACTATGAAATAATGTTAGAATTAGAAGATAAAATTATAAAATTAGATAAACAAATAGAAATAAAATTAGCTGAAATAAATAATATTTATAGCAAAGCAGAAGCTATTAAACATATAAAAACTTTAAATAGTTTTAAAGTCAATTGGGTACAATTTCAGCAAGTAGCGGAACAAATTTTACTTCTTAGTCAAAATTTTACTAAGAAAGATGCCTTAGATTTGATCGTTAAAGATGGTAAAACAACCTATAAAAAAGCTATTTACAATTTACGCGAATTAATAATACAACATAGTAATAACATAGCAACATTGAATAATCATGTTTCGCAAATTCGTTGGGATGCTACAAATTTAATAATAATTTTGATTGGTTTGCTGATTTTAAGTTCTATAATATTTGGTTCTTTTATCATCAAGCAAATTTTAAAACAAATGGGTGGAGAACCTTCTGAAATTACTAATATTATTAGACAAATTGCGGCTGGAAATTTGAATATTAAATCTAATAATGCGACTGGTATTTATGCTAATATTCAAACTATGGTGCATGATCTTAAAAAAGTAATTGCTGATATTATCAAAGTTTCACAAGGATTAACCAGTGATGAACAAAATGTTATTCCAACAGCAAAATATCAAGGTGATTTTATTAAAATTAAGCAAGCCTTGACCAAAGCTGCTGTAGAATTATCAAATATTACTGCTCAAAAAAATGCTCAAAATTGGATAAAAAATGGACAAGCCGAACTAAATGAAATTATTAAGGGTGAACAGAATATTACTTCTTTAACTAAGAATATAATTGATTTTTTATGTGAATATGCAGAAGCTCAAATTGGATTATTTTATATATTGCAAAATGATATGGAACAGCCTTATTTGCAAGTTATTTCTGGTTATGCGTATATTGCTAGTGACAATCGTTCCAATAGTTGTTTAATCGGAGAGGGGATGGTTGGACAAGCTGCTTTAAAGAAAGAAACTATATATTTTCAACAGACTGTAGCAGAATGCCCAAATATAATTCGTTCTGGATTGTCTAATATAGTACCACGACATATTTTATTATTGCCATGTTTATACGAAAATTCAATTAAAGCAGTATTAGAAATAGGTTTTGCTAGAAAACCATCTGATATTAAAAGAGATTTTTTGGAATTAGTGCTATTGGATATTGGGATAGTAGTAAATACCTCTAATTCTCGTTCTCAGATGCAACGTTTACTACAACAAAGTCAACAACAGTCAGAGGAATTACAAAGCCAACAAGAAGAACTTCAAGCTCAGCAAGAAGAGCTAAGGCAATCTAATGAAATTCTTGAAGAACGTACTAAAGATTTAGAACAGCAAAAAGCTGAAATTCAAGATAAAAATGATGCTTTAGAAATTAGTAAAATTAAAATGGAAAAAGCTCAAGCTGCAATTTCTTTAAAAGCCAAAGAGTTAGAAATGGCTAACAAGTATAAATCTGAATTTTTAGCCAATATGTCACACGAATTACGTACTCCTTTGAATAGTTTATTAATTTTATCGCAATTACTAGCAAAAAATAATAATAATAATTTGGATGCCAAACAAGTTGAATATGCTAAAACAATAAATAGTGCTGGCAATGATTTACTTACTTTAATCAATGATATTTTGGATTTATCTAAAGTTGAAGCTGGTAAAGTTGAAATACAATGGGAAGAGGTATCATTAATTGATTTACTATCCTCGATTGAACAGAAATTTACTCCAATTGCGAATGAAAAAGGAATACAATTTTATCTTAATATAGCAGACGATATACCTAAAACTTTAGTAACAGATGGCCAACGTATTAAACAGATTATCAATAATTTGCTATCTAATGCTTTTAAATTTACCAGTGAAGGTGACGTTAAAATTTTAATTCAACGACCAACCAAAATTCCTACTGATATAAAAGAGCTTAAACCAACCATTTCTATCAGTGTAATTGATTCTGGAATTGGAATCTCTGAAGATAAACAACAAACTATATTTGAAGCATTTCAACAAGCTGATGGTTCTACTAGTCGAAGCTATGGTGGTACTGGATTGGGTTTATCTATCTCTCGTCAATTAGCCCATTTATTGGGTGGAGAGCTAACAGTAACTAGTGAAAAAAATAAAGGTAGTGTCTTTACTTTATATTTACCAAGTAAATCTGATTTACCAAGTAAATCTGCTCTTAAAACTATTTCACTTTCATCTGAACCATCTTTATTAACCGAAGAATATCAATCGCCTAAGGATATTTTGCAGATTGACGACAGGGATAATTTATCAGCTAGTGATGTTACTATTTTGATAGTGGAAGATGATAGAAAATTTTCTAATATCATTTTGGAATTAGCTAAGGATAAAGGGTTCAAATGTCTGTTAGCAGAAGATGGTCTTACTGGTCTCAAATTAGCTGAAGAATATAAGCCAGATGCTATAATTTTAGACATTGGTTTGCCAAAATTGGATGGCTTAAGTTTGATGCGAAAATTGAAAGATGAGTCTAGCACTCGGCATATTCCAGTATATTTTATGTCTGCTATTGATCAAAGTATAAATGCAAAAAAAATGGGAGCTATTGGTTATTTGATAAAACCAATAAGTATGGAAAAGTTGATAGAAGTTTTCAAAAAAATTGAAATATTCATTAATAAAATAGTTAAGACAGTATTGATTGTAGCAGATGATGAGTTAAATAAACATGAAATTATGGATTTGGTAGCTGATAAGGATTTAAAAATCGAGGTATCTGTAACTGCTGAAGATGCCTGTAAAAAATTATTAGCAATGACTTATGATTGTGTAATTTTGGATATGGATTTGGAACAAGGTCATGGTAGTAAGTTATTGGAAAAAATGCAACAAGAAACTGGTCAACCTTGTAAAATTCCCATTATTGCTTATGCTAATCGTAATTTAACTACTGAAGAAGAAGCATTATTAGTACATTGTTCTAATAAAATACCTATTAAATCAGTATTATCTCCTGAAAGTTTAGTGGATGAAACGAGTTTATTTTTGCATCAAATAGAAGCCGATTTACCTAGCAACAAACGTAAAATGTTATATATGGTGCATGATAAAAAAGCTGTTTTGAAAAATAAAAAAGTTCTGCTAGTCGATGATGATGAACGAAATATCTTTGCTTTAGCAACAATTTTAGAAAATCATGAAGTAGAGGTTATTTGTGGTATGAATGGTAAGGAAGGTTTGGAATTATTAAAACAACATGATGATATTGCAATAATTTTAATGGATATCATGATGCCAGAGATGGATGGTTATGAGGCTATTCAAAAAATTCGTACACAAAAAAAATATGAGAAATTGCCTATTATAGCCTTGACTGCTAAAGCTATGAAAGATGATAAAATTAAGTGTATTGAGGCCGGAGCAAATGATTATCTAGCTAAACCAGTTGATACAGATAAATTATTATCCTTGATACGAGTTTGGTTATCTTGAAATCTCATCTAAAAAATGGTTTTTATGCGAAATTGTATATAGCAATTCTCAATTTATGAATGTAATTCTCAATTTATGAATGTAATTCAAAATAAATTACTTATCTAATATTTAGTGCAATCTATCTAATTGGGATATACTATAAATAATCAAAATATATTAATTACATATATAAAAAGGAGAATTTATATGGCTGTTTTTAGATGCAATAAATGTAGATACTTACGAGAAGTGCCTAATCAACATATTGGTAAAAAGGTTAAATGTCCAGTTTGTCAAACAATTATGCCAGTATACGACACTATTTTTTTTATTAAAGATGTATTAAAACAGTATTCTAATGTAAAAAATGAATTACTTAGTCTAAAACCTAAATCTACTACAACCAATACTTCCGATATAGATATTTTTAATACAACAGCTATGACGGAAAAGAAACAATATCAACCTATTTTAAATTGGTTTAAAAGTAAAAATATTCAACTAGATATAAATAAAAAAGCTATTGATACTACTGGTTTTTTTGATGAAATAGCGGTAAAATTAGGTAAAAATTATGGTACGTTAAGAATTGTAACTGATAAAATCAAATATATTCAAAGGAAAGGTTATACTCATGTTACATTAGATTTATCTAATTATGACAAAGAAGCTAACCTTATTAGGGAATTTTGTGAAGAACTTTACGAATATGCTTTTGTTGCTAAATGTTTTTTTAATAGGAAAAAAAATTTGATTCATTTAAATTTGCAAACTGCACAACCAATAGTTAGTTTTTTTAATGGAGAATGGTTGGAATGGTTTGTTTTTATGGAAATATTAGCTTTATGTCATAGATATAAGCTTGATTATGCTGGTTTAAGGAGTTTTAAAATTAATTTTTCTAACAAGGATATTAATGAGTTGGATATATTCTTTTTGATAAATAATATACCAATATTTGTAGAATGTAAATCAGGTGAATTTCGATCTTTTATTGATAAATATACTAAAATTTGTAAAAGATTAAAAATGGATAAACAAAATTTTTTTATGTTGGTATTAGATTTAAGTGATGAACAAATTCAAGGTTTGACTAACATGTTTGATATTACTTTTGTTAATGAAAAAAATTTTATTAAACAAATATCAACACTATTAACAAATACTCCTATAACGGATAAATAATGAAGGCCATATTTACTTTAATATTATTAACTTTCAGTGGAATTTTATTAGCTGTTGATAAAATAGAAGTAACGATTGAAGGGGTGGAAGGTGAAATATTAGATAATGTAAAAGCTTATTTGAGTATTGAAGAACAACGTTCACGGCTATCTGCTCGTAGAGTTAAACGATTACACAAACAAGCTCCAGAAGAAATAGAACAAGCTTTACAACCATTTGGTTATTATCGAGCTAAAATTATTACAGCTGAATTAATTGAATCTAAACAAACGGATTATACTTTATGGCAAGCAAAATATGTAATTGAATTGGGCGAGCCTTTAAAAATTGAAACAGTTGAGATAAATATTAATGGTGATGCTAAGGAAGATAGTATTTTAGCAAAAATGTTGGCTAATTTTCCTGTTAAGGTTGGTGATACTTTGGTTCATAGTAATTATGAAAAAGCTAAACAATTAATCAGTAGTTTTGCTGAAGAAAGAGGTTATTTTGACACTGTCATTACTAAACATAATATATATATTGATAAAGATGCTTACACAGCTAAAATTGAATTAGAAGTTGATACTAAACAACGTTATCGATTTGGAGACATTACTTTTAAGCAAAAGCTATTTGATGAAGAATTTTTACAACGATATTTGAGTTTTAAAGCGGGAGATTTTTATGTTGGTAGTAAGGCTATAGCTCTTAAAAATAATTTAATCGGTAGCGATTATTTTGCCACTGCTGATATCAATGTAAATCGTACCAAAGCTGATAAAAATTTACAATTACCAGTAGATATTGCATTAACTCCTCGTAAACCTAATAAATATACGGCTGGCATCGGTTATGGTACTGATACTGGAATGCGAGGTAGTTTAGGTTGGGAACGACGTTATTTTAATCGCTATGGCCATCGTTTTTCATCCAAACTAGAACTATCTGAAATAAGACAAAGCATGACCAATCGTTATACTATACCGCTTAATACACTGGATAGTTTTTTGGATATAACTGCTGGTTATCGGAATGAAAATACAGATATCAGTGAAAGTGAAGTTTTGTTGCTTGGTATTAGCAAACATCATACTCGGGATATATTTGGAACCAAATTAAGCGAAGTCATTGGTTTAGAATATCGAGATGAAAGATTTGCAGTTGGTAGTGAAACTGGTCATGCTAAGTTACTAATGCCAAATGTAAATTGGACTTATATTAAAGCAGATAATCGAGTTTATACCCTAAAGGGTTATAAAATTGGTTTGAATGTGCGTGGAGCAATGGATGGCTTAGGTTCTAACACTTCGGTATTACAAACTCGTTTAGATGGTAAATTTATCCATAAATTATTTAAAAATAGTCGGATAATTCTACGTGGAGAAATGGGCAATAGTTTTGTATCTATCTTAGATGGGGATTTCCGTGAATTGCCACCATCTATCCGATTTTTTGCTGGTGGAGACCGTAGTGTACGTGGTTATGACTATCAGGCATTAGGGCCAAAGAATATAGAAGGTCAAGTAGTTGGTGGCAAAAATTTATTAGTTGGTAGTGTTGAATATGAACATAAGATTATAAAAGATTGGAGTTTAGCATTTTTTTATGATGTTGGTAATGCTTATAACGATGTTACTGAAACGATGAAACATGGAGCAGGAATAGGAGTTCGTTGGCAATCACCAGTGGGTTTAATCCGGATTGATGTCGCTGCTGCTTTAAGTGAAGATACCACACCAGTTAGATTACATATTACCATTGGCCCTGATTTATAGGCTAACCAAATTACCTCTAAAAATTATTATATCGTTTAAGAGGTTTCAGATAAAATTTTTCCTTACCTTATTTTTTAGTTAGCCTTAGTGACTCGTACAATTTCTTCTGGAGTAGTTATACCTTGGAACAGTTTTTCCATCGCATCTTTGCGTAAAGTTCGCAATCCTTCTTTAATTCCTTGATTACGGATTGCACTGGCATCTCCACCAGCTCCAATCACTTGCCGAATACCATCAGACATTATTAATAGTTCGTATAATCCTACACGACCACGATAACCAGTACTACCACAACGTTCACAACCGGTTCCACGCCGAATTTGTGGAAATTGTATCGGATCAATCTCTAACAAATTGGCTTCTTCATCGGTAAGCATTTCAAAATCAGCACAATGGACACAAATTTTACGCACCAAACGTTGAGCCATTACCCCAATAATACTAGAACTGATGAGATAGCTATCTATTCCCATATCTTGCAAACGAGTGATCGCTCCGGCAGAGTCATTAGTGTGTAAAGTTGAAAATACTAAATGGCCGGTTAATGCTGATTCTATAGATATTTCAGCAGTTTCCCGATCTCGAATTTCACCCACCATAATTATATCCGGGTCTTGCCGCACAATCGATCGTAATCCAGCTGAAAATGATAAACCAATCTTAGCATTAACATGGATTTGGGTAATTCCTTCTAGTTGATATTCTACCGGGTCTTCGATAGTTATAGTTTTCTGTTGACCAGTATTGATTTTTTCTAAAGTTGCGTATAAAGAGGTAGTTTTGCCACTACCAGTTGGCCCAGTAACTAATACTATGCCATGTGGCTGTTGAATGACTCGGTTATAAGATTTAAGTACATCTGGTGGCATACCTAATTGTTCTAGGTCTACTTGAATATCGCTACGATCTAAAATTCGCAATACGATAGATTCACCATGAATTCCTGGTAAGGTAGAAACTCGCATATCTAAAGAACGTTCACCCATTTGATATTGGATACGTCCATCTTGCGGCAAACGTTTTTCCCCAATATCTAAACGAGCCATCAATTTTACCCTAGAAGATACCGCAGCGATAACTGAAGCTGGTAAATTCTCCAAATTAACCATAACTCCATCAACCCGACAACGAACTTTTAAATATTTTTCTTCTGGTTCAAAATGAATATCACTAGCACTCAAATCTAAAGAACGCTCCATCAAATGATTAACCATTCTAATAATTGGTGCATCAGAGGCTAAATCTTGTAAATATTCGTCATCTAATTGTTCTATACCATCAGCAGTTCCTTCTAATTCTGGGGCTAATTTAGCTCGCCAAAATTTGATTAAACGGGCAACATGATCTTCATTACTCTTTTCAAAACGAACATCATAACCTAAAATAAATCGAATCTTAGCTCGGTCTTCTATTTTTGGTAAATCTGAGAACATCAAACATGGATTGTCAGGAAAACTCTCAACTGGAGCAATATTTTTTTTAGACATTAATTGAGTAAAAAGAGGTAAAGTTAATTCGTTCATAATTGTTCCTCTTCTTCAGCTAAAACTCTACTAAAACCTGTTATTTTAATCGTGCCAGTTAATTTATCATTATTACTGCGTATATCCAAATTAACCACTATTAAATTGACTTTATTATTATCTATAGATTTTAAAAAATTCATTAAAGTAAAGGAGTTAGATTCAAATTGCATAATTTGAGTCACTAATATCCAGTTATCAATTTGAGCCAATTCTGGTGCGACCAATGATTTAAAAGTAATATTAGTACTCTTAGCTAATTTTTTCACTAATCCCTGCATTTTAGTGCCTATTAGTTCATAATTATCACCTGGTAAAATACCGGATTTAACTTTATCAAGTTCTTGTTTTGCACGTTTATTTTCTTTTTCCCAATATTCTTCGCGTTCACCAAGTTTTTCATAACGCTCAATATTTTGATGCAAACTTTCAATTGAATCATAATAATTTTGATAAAAATCAATAGCTATCGGTGCAAATTGAAATGGTAATATATAACCAATAAACATAATTAAGGCAATGCGAATAAGACGTTTTTCGTTAGCTGTCACTGGATTTAAGTTATAGTTTTATAAACATATGTTAGTATAATGTAGCTTAGTTTTATTTTCAAGTAATTACTAATTAGAGACTATAGCTAATACCTTCGTAATTATATATAGTTATTTCGGGAAATCGTACCTTACTCCTGAAACAATAAGTTCTTATATTGGCGAAAATATTGTATAGCAATTTCTAATTCTTAAATTAAATCCAAAAATTGGTAAATATATGAAACTTTCCATTATTATACTAGCTGCTGGACTTGGTAAACGTATGAATTCTGATTTACCCAAAGTTTTACATTGTTTGGCAGATAAACCTTTACTGCAACACGTTATTGATACTGCTCTGACTTTAGCACCGGAAACTATTCAGGTAGTTTATGGCCATGGAGGAGAGCAAGTGCGTAATAGTCTTATTAATTTACCAGTACAGTGGGTGAAACAAGAGCAACAGTTAGGCACTGGTCATGCTGTCGCACAAGCTATACCAAATATTGCAAACGATAATATGGTATTAGTATTATATGGAGATGTACCATTAATTAATTCTATAACTTTAAAAACTTTATTTTCACAGACAAATGGACTTAATATACTAACAGCTAAACTAAATAATCCAACTGGTTATGGCCGAATTGTACGCGATGATAAAAATCAAGTTACAAGTATTGTGGAAGAAAAAGATGCAAATGACGAAATAAAATCTATTCAAGAAATAAATACTGGAATACTTGCCACTCAAGCTAATAATTTGCGTAATTGGTTGACTAAACTAGATAATAATAATTCTCAAGAGGAATATTATTTAACCGATATTGTGGCTATGGCAGTTGTGGACAAGCAACCCATTCATACTAATATAGTTAACAATATATACGAAGTAATGGGAGTTAATAATCGGCTACAATTGGCAAATTTAGAACGTTATTATCAATTACAACAAGTAAACAACTTAATGTTAGCTGGGGTTACAATACAAGACCCAAATAGGTTAGATATACGTGGTACAGTTCAAATTGGTTATGATACTAACATTGATATTAACGTAATTTTAGCTGGTAAAATATCGATTGGTAATAGGGTAAAAATTGGTTCAAATACTGTAATAAAAAATGCTGAAATTGCCGATGATGTTGAGATATTAAGTAATTGCGTAATTGAAAATGTTGTTATTGGAGCTGGTTGTAAAATAGGTCCTTTTGCTCGTTTGCGTCCAGAAACTAAATTAGCTGAACGGGTACATATTGGTAATTTTGTGGAAGTTAAAAAATCTACAGTGGCTAATAATTCCAAGATCAATCATTTAAGTTATATTGGAGATAGTGAAATTGGTAAAAATGTAAATGTGGGAGCTGGAACTATTACATGTAATTATGATGGTGCTAAAAAACATAAAACTATCATAAAAGATGAGGTATTTATAGGTTCAGATACTCAATTAATTGCACCAGTAACTGTAGAAACAGGAGCAACTATTGGGGCTGGTTCTACTATTACTACAGATGTTACAGCAGACAGTCTAACTTTGAGTCGTGCTAAGCAAAAGAGTATTATTGGTTGGCAACGTCCCAACAAAAAATAGCTTTTATAATGAAAATACGTATTATAGCAGGTCAATGGCGAGGTTATAAACTATCAGTTTTAGAAAAACCTGAACTACGCCCAACTCCAAATCGAGTACGAGAAACCCTATTTAATTGGT
>DRQV01000166.1 GCA_011371325.1 Thioploca sp. | reverse complement strand
AGAAATCACAAAGTATGATAGTTTTTAGTTTTTCAGTTTCACAAACTTGTTCATTAATCTTTGCCACTCCAGCATATAAATTATTAACAACTTGTTGAACTTGTTCATCTATATTTAGTTTCAGTTCACTAACTTGCATAAATTCAACTTGTAACTGTTTATAAATTTGTTTAACTTCCTGTTCCCATGAACGAATTAAAACAGTGGCAGTTTTTTCCAAATTACGACCTAAAATTATCTTAGCATTTTCAGTATTTTGGCCTAAATATTCTTTATGAATATGGATAAGATTTTTTACCTGTTCCACTAAATCTTGTTTAAATATCTCTTGTGATTCTTTTAAATCATCACTAATGGATATCAAACTATCCAAAAATGGGTGGTGAATATCTTGAATATCTGCATTTAATCTTTCCATTCGAGTAATAATAGTATCGCTACCAGCAATAAATTTATTTTGTAATTCACTAGTTTTCTGCAACTGTTCTTGAAAGGTAGTTTGAGAATTGTTGATTACTTTTAATATGCCTTTAATATTTTGTTCTGAATGGGATAATAATTTTTCTAATGAATTTTGATTGGAGTTTTTTAATTCATCCAGTACCATAGACAAGGTGATAATATTTTTCCCATCTTTACTTAAAAAGTTTTCTAATAAAGAGTATAAATTGGAAATATCCCGAATTGAATTATTTAACTCATTCTGTTCTTGCTGTTTTTCTCGTAACCAGAGTCCTCTATATAATATCATTTCAATACCACGCAATACATAACAGAATACCGCAAGCAGAATTCCAGCAGCACTGAAAGCTAGTCCGCTTTTAATCGCATGAGCCATATGTTCTTGATTTTCAGTCCCTAACTCATAATTGGTAACTGTAGTGAAAAAATCTGGAGTAATGGCACTTTGTACTGATAAAGCTGCTCCAGCTAGACCAATTAATAAAAATACTTCGGCAAAAAAATGATAGCGTTTAGTAATTTTATTTATCATTAATTCTATTACAAATGGTTGAGGTTGCTTATAAGTTCTAATTTTTTGCCAAGAACCAGAGATAAAAAATGAGTAGAAAAATGTAGCTAAGACTATGGTAAGTAAAAATATATGAATACTAAACCAGAAATGATCTTGGTAATATGTTAACCATTCGCCATATGCAAAATTGGTTATATCATTATTAATTAATAATTTAGAAAAATCGTCCATAAGCTGTTGGGAATAATTGATTTGATATTTAAATATTATTTTATTAATACTATCACACCTTTTGTCCAGGCAGATAGTCTTCTTGTCGTATTTTTATTAAATTTCTTTAAAACAAGAGGTTAAATCTTCAACTATAGATAAAATGTCAGAATCAGGATTTACCAGATTAAAGGATTTTTAGGATTAACAACACATAACTCGTAAGGTATATAAACGAAGTGTCATACATCAAAATAATATTTAATGGAAATGATTGTGGTAAAATTGTCAGAATCAGGATTTAGCGGATTAAAGGATTTTTAGGATTAACAAACCGATTTTAATGCTTTATTAATTCTGTGAATCCTGATTCTGACAATTTATTCCAAATTAGCGGATGATATGTTAACAAGTAATATGTATTAGAACCAAGACTCAATCCAACTAAAAATAAATATGGAAAGTACCTACATAAAAAAAATTCTTCAAGCTCGGGTATATGATGTTGCTAAAAAAACTCGACTTGATTATGCTTCTAATTTATCTGAACGTTTTGATAATAATATTTGGATTAAACGTGAAGATATGCAACCAGTATTTTCCTTTAAATTACGTGGTGCTTATAACAAAATTTCTAGTTTACCTAAAGAAATATTAGTTAAAGGAGTAATAGCGGCATCGGCTGGTAATCATGCTCAAGGAGTGGCACTTGCGGCTATGAAATTAGGTATTCCAGCGACTATTGTAATGCCTAAAACTACCCCAGAAATCAAAATATTAGCAGTTCAACATCGACAAGCTGAAGTTATATTACATGGTACAACTTATGATGATGCTAGTAAATATGCCCAACAATTGGTCGAACAAAGAGGACTTAATTATATACATCCTTATGATGATGTGGAAGTAATTGCTGGTCAAGGCACTATTGGTATGGAAATACTTCAGCAACACACAGGAGAAATAGGTTCTATTTTTGTCCCAGTTGGTGGTGGTGGATTAATTGCTGGTATCGCAGCTTATGTTAAATACTTGCGTCCAGAAGTTAAAATTATCGGAGTAGAACCAGAAGATGCTGCATGTTTATATTCTGCAATGCAGGCTGGTGAAAGAGTTATTTTAGACCAAGTAGGTATTTTTGCTGATGGGGTGGCAGTGCGACAAATAGGTAAATTACCATTTGAAATAGCACGTGTACATGTTGATGAAGTATTATTGGTTAATACTGATGAAATTTGTGCAGCAATTAGAGATATTTTTGATGAAACTCGTACTATTACTGAACCAGCTGGAGCATTAGGATTAGCAGGTTTAAAGCAGTATATTGCCAGAGAAAAATGTAGTGGTTGCAATTTAGTTACTATTACCAGCGGTGCCAATATGAATCTTGAACGTTTGGGATATGTAGTAGAGAGAGCTGAAATTGGCGAACAACGTGAAGCATTGATAGCTGTAGCTATCCCTGAACAACCTGGTAGCTTTCGACGATTTTGCCATGCAATTGGTCAACATTTTATTACTGAATTTAATTATCGCTATGATAATAGTAAAGAAGCTCATGTTTTTGTTGGATTACGTTTATTCAAAGGGTTTATTGAGAAAGATAAATTAGTTGCAAAATTACGGGATAAAAATTATTCTGTAGTTGATATGACTGACAATGAAATGGCAAAAACTCATGTTAGGCATTTAGTTGGTGGTCACGCACCATTATTAGCTGATGAACGTTTGTATCGCTTTGAATTCCCAGAACGACCAGGAGCATTATCACATTTTTTAACCAATATAGGTGAACGATGGAATATTAGCTTATTTCATTATCGAAATCATGGTTCTGCTTATGGACGAGTATTGGTTGGTATTCAAGTTCCAGATGAGCAATTAAATGATTTTCAAAATTTTTTAGATAGTCTCGGCTACCAATATTGGTATGAAAATAATAATTTAGCCTATCAACTATTTTTAAATTAAATATTTCACCTTAATAAATTTGAAACAGAGCTATATGTTCCCAAATTATATCAATGCAAGTTAAAAAACTGCCCTTACATGATGATTCGGGTAATCCCTTGTGGTTACCCTATTTCCTTAAATAATATTCAAAGTTTGAGAATATTATATAAAATAATTTAAAGAATTTTTTATAATCTATATAATCAAAGTTTACCATTAGCTTTATCATTCAACCAATCCAAATAATCTTTTACCCCTTCTTCAACTATTCGGAAAGAACGATTATAACCAATATCCAGCAGGTTAGAAATATCAGCCTGAGTAAAACTTTGATAACGGCCTTTTAAATGTTCCGGAAAAGGAATATATTTAATCCTACCTTTTTTATGCCATTTAATAACAGCTTTAGCAATATCATTAAATGGTTGACTACGACCAGTGCCAACATTAAAAATTCCAGATTTATCTGGATGATCCATAAACCATAAATTAACATTAACTACATCATCTACATAGATAAAATCTCGGCGTTGTTCGCCGTCAGCATAACCATCACAACCTTCAAATAATTGGATTTCTTCATTTCCAGCTAGTAACTGTTGGTGTAAGTGATAAGCAACGCTGGCCATACTACCTTTATGTTGTTCTCTTGGGCCATAAACATTAAA
Source organism: Thioploca sp. (assembly GCA_011371325.1). GTDB lineage: Bacteria > Pseudomonadota > Gammaproteobacteria > Beggiatoales > Beggiatoaceae > DRQV01. The sequence goes on along the minus strand of DRQV01000166.1, from coordinate 5,490 downwards.
ATATCGTAAACCAATTACCTGAGAAGTAGCTGTAGATAAAATTTGCCGAACATATTGGTCAAATAAAAATTTAGAATAGCCATATATATTTAAAGGATTTTCCAGATTACGAGATTCTCTAAATATTTTGCCTCCACCATAAACTGATGCACTAGAAGCGTAAAATAATGGAATATGTTTAGATAAACAGTAATGTAGTATAGTTTTAGAATATTCATAGTTATTTGCCATCATGTAATGCCCATCCCATTCAGTGGTATTAGAACAAGCACCTTGATGAAATATTGCATCTATATATGGGGAAAAATATTCTTTAGCAATCAATCGTTTTAAAAAAGAATCTTTATCTTGATAATCAAAAATTTCACAATCCGTTAAATTTTTGAATTTTTCACCATTAGTAAGATTGTCCACCACCAAAATTTTCGTATAGCCACGTTTATTAAGTGCTTTAACAATATTACTACCGATAAATCCGGCACCACCAGTGACAATAATCATAATTCTTCCCGTAAAGTTTTAATAATATTGCTAGTCGAACAACCTGCTAAAAATTCTAAAGTTAATACTTGTCCACCATGCTTTAATACACAATCACTACCAGCTATTTGCGATATTTGATAATCACAGCCTTTCACTAGAATGTCAGGTAAAATATTACAAATCAAATCTTTAGGGGTATCTTCACCAAAAGCAATTACCCAATCTACAGATTCTAAAGCATTTAATACTATTATCCTCTGTTCTAATGAATTTATGGGGCGATTATCACCTTTCAAGCGACGCACTGAATCATCATCATTTATCGCAACAATAAGCCGATCACCAAGCAGTTTAGCCTGAGTTAAAAATTGAACATGACCAGCATGCAGAATATCAAAACAGCCATTTGTCATCACAATAGTTTCCCCATCATTTTGGGCAGCTTTAACCGCAAATTGTAAAGAATCTATATTATGAACTTTCATATCTGTATGCAGAGCATGTTCAAGATCAGAAACGGAAATTGTAGTTGTACCAAGTTTAGAAACTACTAATCCAGCAGCTAAATTGGCTAATGCAGTAGCACTTTCCCAATCATGGCCAGATGCTATAGCAGTAGCTAAAACACTGATTACAGTATCACCAGCACCAGTTACGTCAAAAACTTCATGGGAATGGGCAGGTAGATGTAACGGAGGATGTTCAGCTCTGATTAAAGTCATGCCGTCTTGACTACGAGTAATTAACAAGGCTTCTAAATTTAATTGATCACGTAAATTTTGTCCTTTTTCAACTAGATGGACAAGGTCAATACAAGAACCAACTACAGCTTCAAATTCTGATAAATTGGGGGTTATAGCAGTCGCTTGTTGATATTTATTGAAATCATAGCCTTTGGGATCAACAAAAACAGGTTTGTTAGCTGCACGTGCGATATGAATTAAATTTTGGGGATCAACTAAAGTACCTTTGCCATAATCAGATAAAACAACAACATCAATACCTTGTAACTGAGATTGCATTTGTTGGGTTATCATTTGACTATCTAAATCGATAAATCCATCTTCAAAGTCTAAGCGTATTAATTGCTGATGGCGACTCATAACTCTTAATTTAGTGACTGTTGATACATTAATTAATTGAACAAATGCACAATGTATGCCTTTTTTGGTCAATTGAGTGGTTATGGTATTTGCCGCATCATCTTGGCCAATCACACCGATAACAGTTACTTGTCCACCTAATGCTCGTATGTTAAAAGCAACGTTTCCAGCTCCACCCGGATATTCATGCTGGTGTTTGACATGAACTATTGGTACTGGGGCTTCTGGGGAAATACGTGAGGTAACACCATGTAAGTATCGGTCTAGCATGATGTCACCAATTATTAGGACATGAGCTGAATGGAATTTTGGAATATTGAGATTCATACGCTAGAATTAAGAGAAGTTTTACGTTAATTTTAAAAACTATGAGTTATTGGAATTATAGAATAAATTTTATCATAACTTTATTGATTTAGTTATATTTTCATGTAATTTGATAAATGCTCGTTTATAATTTTCTATTTTGGTAAGAATATTTTTTATTTCAAACTCGTCGTAAATATGTGAGCTAATGTTTCTTTGGTCAATCATATTTAACCAAATTGCTTCATCTTCAATTAAATTTTGCAGATAAGCTTCTTTAAAAACCATTCTCGGATTTTTAGCTTCAATACCTAAAAAACTTAAATTTCTTTTTAAAGCTTTCCAAGCCATTTCATAAGTAAATTCAAAGCGTTTAACGACAATATCTAAATATACGTCAGCAAATCCTTGTTGGTCAAAATCTGATTTTCTATCTACGATATTGATAAATTTATCTAGTGCATTGGTAAAATTATACAGACCATCTTCAGCTCTCAAGGCTTTAGTAGCACTATATAGTACTTTTCCAGTTGATTTAACTCGATTTTTAAATCTATCTTCAGTAAAAGCTATATTTTTTATATCTATTTTTAATAAAGTTTTTAGGTCGTCAGCTTGTTCTTTTATAAGGTAATTATCTTTAAAATTTTTATCATCATAGGCTATATCAATATCACTGGTTGAATCAGCTTCTCCATTAGCCATAGAACCATATAGATAGATTCTCTCAGGATTTGCATATTTGAGAATAATTTTAATTACTTCTTTAATTATTAAGGTTGTGTTCATTTAAAATATGTTATCTTGAACAAGATTTAATGGATTAAAAAAGTGGTTTTACCAACTCCACCGCTATTATGTGTACAAAGAAAAATTTTAGCCATTTTCTCCTAATATTGTTGATTGTTTTAGAAATTAACTAATGATATAATTTATTTATCACAACCTAATCCCCATCTTTCAACCCAAAAAAGTTCTCAATCTTATTCAAAAACCGCTTATAAACAGCATCTCTCTCAGTTTCCACATTATGCTGCACATGCATCTGAGAACGAGTCAACATCTGTCTTTGGGTCAAAACCCTACTAACCATCTTTTTCACTTCTGGTTGCTCCGCAATCAAAGGATGAATATCAGATTTCGTCAACTTAAATACATCAGTGTCAACCAATGCAATCACAGTTGCAGTCCTACTTTCACCAGTCAACAAAGCCATCTCTCCAAAGAAATCTCCAGCCCCCAATCTAGCTACCTCTTTAGTTCTACCATCATCAGTCTGAACTTGAACCCCAACCACACCTTCCACCACAATAAACAAAGAATCACCTTGATCGCCTTGCTTAACGATAACATCACCCCGACTAAAATGATAACGCTGAATTCTCTCACTAAGAAAAGTCTTCGCTTCCATTGAAAAATGTTTAAATATATCAATCTCTTGCAATAAAGTAATCGGTCTGGTAGCTTCCTTACCACCTCTTTCTTTAACTCCTTTAAACATGTAAATTTCTTGTCGTTGTACTGCTGGAGTAATGCCAGCCCGATTCAGATGGAACCAAACCCGAGTCCAAACATCTTCTAAAATAAAATTCTTCTCAGCATAATCATCAGCACAAAACGCAATCCAATAACTAGCCGACCATTCATTAATTCCGGTAAATAATACCACTGGAGCAGGCTCTTTTAACACTTTATCCGCAGATAATAAAGCATCTAGTAATATTTTTCTAACTCTAGTTGGAGGATGCATCGGATGCACATGCACTGTTGGCCACAACCAATACACATCATCAGGAAAACAAAAATTTAAAATTGCTGATTCTGATGCCATACTATTAGGAATACTCAAAATACACTCAGCCCTAGTTTTAATTCTAGTCGTCCGCCAAGTTATATCAATGATTTCACCTTCATCAAACTTACCAATTTTAACCCAATCACCAATCCGAAAAGGTCGTTCTATATTGATCGCAATACCAGAAAAAATGTTAGAAATATTAATTTGAATTGCTAAACCAATAATCATTGCAATCACACCAGAAGTAGCTAAAATACTGGTTAACTGTTGATCATAAACAAAAGCAACAATACCTACTAATGAGAAGAAATAAACCAAAAAAGCTAAGAATATTCGTACAACATTAGGAATCAAACGACCAGATTTTTCTTCTAATGGAGTCCAAATGAAACTTTCAGAAGCTAAATTAATCATAAAAGCTGGAGTTAACCACCATAGAATATCAAATATTCGGATGATAACTTCCATCTTATAAGTTTCAATATTGCCAAAATTTACTAGAATTACTTCACCAGATAACAATACTAAAAAAGCTAAAATAGTTTGAAAAAACCAAATCAGCTTTGACAAACTCCGAAATTTTTTTGAAGTAATATTAAATAATATAATAAAAATGAAACTTAATACAACTATATTTTGAGCATAGTTGTAAGGCAATTTGCCACGCAAAGTAAATTCATTCTTTTTAATCAAGATAGTAGCACTAAACCTAGAATAATCAATAGTTCCACCTTGCACATTAAGATATTCTGGATCACCTAAGGAAAACTTTTTAGCAACATCTTGAAAAAATCTAACTTGTTCTGCACTCCAACCACTAGCAGGGCTAAGCACCTGATCATTTTGTATTTTTTTCAATACGGTATTAGCTTTACCCATACCTAATACATCAGTAACATAAATTAAATTATTTCTAGTTAAATATTTATGATGAAAACTAACCCCAATAATATGTTGTTTATACGCAAAGTTGCTCGCCAAAAAATCAGCTTTAAACTTACCTTTAATTTTATAGACACTGTAAGTAATTTGATCTTTTATTTTAGGTCCTTCGATCGGACTTTCTAATTGTTTTTCCAAATCTTTTGGATCTACTGCATTTAAAAATTCAATCTGTTGAGGTTTAAAATTTCCTTGCGAACGAAACCATAAATGAAAATCTAATGTTACAGTTAAATTATCAAAATCTAGTTCACTAATTTCATTGATTTTAATACCGGTATAAACAACATTGGTTTTATACATATTCTTACCACCAATATTCAATACCTGTTCATTATCTGTAGCAGCTTTTAAATCAGAAATTTCATTTAAATTGCGTATTACTCGAAATTGAGTCAAAGCAGAAACAATATTTTTATTTTTATATACTCCAATAGCTACCGGTTTTTGAGCATCACGATTCTTATCAAAATAATTAAAACCAGTGGTTCCTTCTATAGCCTGATTGACATCATCGAAACTTGCTAAAGCATCTCGTAATTTGACCCGATCCTCTTTAAGATTTTCTATACCACCATCTATATTAGCTTTTTTAATTGCCTCAACTAATACCATGACAGTGTCATAAGCATAAGCTGCTGACCAATCTATTTCATCAGTAGTTGGAAATTTTTCTTTATATTGTTCCTGAAATTTTTGGGCTTTTTCATTAGCAGTATCAAATATTAAAGGAGTAGCAACATAAATATCATTAGTATAATGACCAGGATTAATTTTCTCTTGAGGATATTTATCAAATCCTTCTTGAAAAGTTCGTTCAGAAAAACTAGAACCGCCCAAGATAGCATTTGGGATATT
>DRQV01000165.1 GCA_011371325.1 Thioploca sp. | reverse complement strand
GGAAAATTTTAAATTCACGCTTTGCATTGGATTACAACGTTCATCCGTTTTTTCTCCAACTGCAATATATAGTTCTTCATCATTCAAAGTTTCGCATTCTAAACCGAGAAATTTAAACTCTGGAAAAGTATTTATTTCAATTAAACTGCGACGTTCAATACCAAGTTCTTTGCCTTTTATTGATCGTAAACCTGGTTCAATCATTAGTTGGACTTGGCTATTTAGTGGAAAAGAATGCCTTGGTGATATATCCCATTTTTTAGAAACGGTAGCTGGCAAAGGAGGTGCATTTGGATTACGAGGTGGTAATTCAGCTTTGATTTTAACTCGTTGACCATTTTGATCTTGAAAATATAGGTGTTTTAATACCGATTTTTTGGTGACAATCTGTTTAAAAAATACTCGGATTTTAGGTTTACCTGGTTCTAACCAATAGTTAAAAGAGGTATAATTGACCTGTGGCCGTTTGGTGATGAAAATATGTTGGAAAGATTTTTCAATAGTTAAACCTTCTTGAGTGGTAATACCGGGTTCAACTACCATTTCGTAACGAGTTGCTGGTTGTAGAGCTGTGGTACGATCTAGTTCACAAGCTAAATTAGAAGTATCCAACCATCGCCATTGACATTGCACATCTGGTTTAAAAGTGATGGGGATTTCGGAAGTATCACGCTCCATCTTGCCAATAGGAATAACAGGTTGATTAAAACTTATTACAATTTGCCGTCCAGCTGGCACATCATTACCACTGGGTTTGATTTTTATAATTTCTAAGGGTTTTTCTTTATGAAACACACTGGAATCATAAACCGCCCAAACTGGTGTAAACCAGATACATAGTATTACTACAGTTAAGATTTTTTTAAACATTATTGAGTTGCCTTATTTAATAAATACATCGTTGATTTTAGCTTAAATTGATTGAGGATGCAATTGGAAAAAATTATGATTTTTTTTAAAAAGATTAGCCATGAAATTTAAAATGCTAGTATACTATAAAGTATTTCCACTATTTTTAATAGCAAGTCATATTTTTAAACATGATTTAACAGATTTCAGGATTAAAATGATTAAAGACTATTAGCTAAATATTTAATTATAAAATTTGGAAAAATATATGAAAAGAGATGAAGAGGGTTATTTAGTTAATCCAGAGGATTGGACTAAAGAAATTGCTATAGAGTTGGCTAAAGAAGAGCAATTAGAACTTAATGATGAATGTTGGATAGTAATAGATTTTATCCGAGATTATTATAGTAAACGTAAAATTGTGGTTGATATTCGCCATGTGGTTAAACATTTAGTTAATGAACTGGACTATGATAAAAAACAAGCCAGAAATCAAATATTTAAATTATTTCCATATGGTTATGTTAAACAAGCTTGTAAAATTGCTGGAATGAAACGTCCTAGAGGCTGGAGTTCTGGTTAAAAATTATCCAATCTAAATTTAAAATATGACAAAAAAATTAATAATGCCAGATGAAAATGGTTACTTTGGTGAATATGGTGGGCAGGTCGTGCCACCTAATCTCAAAGTAATTATGGATGAAATTAATATTGCTTATGAAGAAATACGCAATAGTGACAAATTTTTGAATGAATTACATGAGTTATATTCCCAATATGTTGGTAGACCAAGCCCTATATTTTATGCTAAGAAGTTAACTAATAAAATTGGTGGAGCTGGTATATTTTTAAAACGAGAAGATTTAAATCATACTGGAGCTCATAAAATTAACCATTGTCTTGGTGAAGCTTTATTGGCGAAATATATGGGGAAAACCAAAGTTTTGGCAGAAACCGGAGCGGGTCAACATGGAGTGGCATTAGCAACGGCTTGTGCATTGGTTGGAGTTGACTGTGAAATTCATATGGGAGAAATAGATATAAAAAAAGAACATCCTAATGTCACTAAAATGAAAATATTAGGTTGTAAATTGATTCCAGTTACTCGTGGAACTAAAACTTTAAAAGATGCTGTTGATAGTGCATTTGAAGAATATCTAAAAGACCCGCAAAATTTTTTCTATGCTATAGGTTCAGTAGTTGGCCCACATCCGTTTCCCAAAATGGTACGTGATTTTCAAAGTATTGTAGGTAAAGAAGCTAGAGAACAATTTTTAACCCGATATGAACGGTTACCAAATATGGTTATGGCTTGTGTAGGTGGAGGTTCAAATGCAATTGGGATATTTACGGCATTTTTAGAAGATGAAACGGTGGAACTAATTGGGGTTGAACCAGCTGGAAAAGGATTAGATACTCCTGATCATGCTGCAACACTTACTTTAGGTTCTAAAGGTTCTTTGCATGGTTTTGAATGCTATAACTTACAAGATAAACAAGGAAATCCATTACCAGTTTATTCGATTGCTTCTGGGCTAGATTATCCTGGGGTTGGGCCACAACATTGCTATTTAAAAGATATTGGTCGAGTTCGTTATGAAACCATTGATGATAAAGAATGTTTGGATGCCTTTATGGCTTTGTCTCGAATTGAAGGAATTATTCCGGCATTGGAAAGTGCTCATGCAGTTGCTTATGCTATGAAAATTGCTAAAGATATGTCTAAAGACAAAACAATTTTAATCAATTTATCCGGTCGTGGTGATAAAGATGCAGATTTTGTTGCTGAAGTTTTAGCTTTGTGAAAAAATATACCACATGCTAGATAATTATGTTATTTATTAACCACCTCTGACCTATCACAGGAGGTGGCTTTCTGCGTAACTAGCTTGATTTTACTCAATAATAAGCACCTCAATTACTTGAAGTGCTTCCTCAATAATTATTTAACCTTCATTCCAGGTTTAGCTCCATCATCTGGACTCAAAATCCACAAATCATTTTTACCTGAACCAGCAGCCAATACCATACCTTCCGACAATCCAAACCGCATTTTTCGTGGAGCAAGATTCGCTACCATAACTGTTAATCTACCAGTTAACTGTTCTGGATCATAAGCTTCCTTGATTCCAGCAAACACAGTACGATGCTTATCTTCACCTATATCCAAAG
>DRQV01000164.1 GCA_011371325.1 Thioploca sp. | reverse complement strand
GTTTGATTAGCTCATTGGAATGGAGAATTCCAGTTACTAAATTACCAATTAAATATATTAGCAAAACTCCAGAAGATGGCGAAATACAAATAGCTCCGTTTATTGATTATGGTCGCTCTTGGAACACTGATATAGATACTCCTGATCCAAAAAATATTTCTAGTGTTGGCTTAGGTTTGCGTTGGAGTCCAGGTCGTTTTGTAAACACTCAAATTTATTGGGGACATGCGTTGCGTGATGTACAAGAACCAGATGACAAAGACCTGCAAGATGATGGAGTGCATTTTGAATTAAGTGTAAAAATACCATTTTAAATCAGATGAAATTGACATGAAAGAAAATCCAAATTTAGCTCCAGCATATCAAAAAATGTTGTCTCGAGCTGAAGCAGCTAAAAATGATACATTGAGCCAACGGATTGATACTGCTATTGAAACAGCTATTGATCTTAAAGAACTTAGCCGTGATGAAGCAGAAAATATTGGCGATTATTTATTGCGAGACTTACAAGATGCGGCTAAATTTATCGTTTCTACTGAACAAGCTTTAGTAGATTGGATAAAATTTGACCTAGAACTTATTGAAGAACAGTTATTAAATATGTTTAGTCTGATGGTAGATCAATCTAAATTAGAACTAGACAATCTTGCCGAAAGAGCTCATCAAGCAATGGAGTGGCATGCCGGAGAAATAACTGGTTTAGGAACTTTATATTGTGCTAGTTGCAATAAAGCAATACATTTCAAAAAACCAGATTATATTCCAACCTGCCCTAATTGCGAATCCACATTATTCGTAAGAACTTTAGATTAGAAATAGTATATAACTTGACAAATAATATTCACTTTAGTATTCTTTTTCCACTCGGGGCGTAGCGCAGCCTGGTAGCGCACCACAATGGGGTTGTGGGGGTCGGAAGTTCAAATCTTCTCGCCCCGATCATTTAAAATAATTCTATTATAAGCTTATTCAGTTTAAAATCAATCTTCCACTGTTATTACATAAGTACAAGTTTTTTGTGGACATATTTTTTGAGTTCCATATCTTTTAGTTATTTTTAACATTAAAATTGGCCAATTACATTCCGGACAGCTCTCTGCTAATGGTTTTCCAGAAATAGCATATTTACAGGTTGGATAGCTTGCACAAGAATAAAAAGTTGAACCATAACGTGATTTTTTTTGAATTAAATTAGCTTTTCCACAGTCTGGACAAGTAATTCCAGTATCAATAGGTTTTTCTAATGCTTCTATAAATTTACATTTTGGATAATTACTACACCCAATAAATTTACTATGTCCTTGTTTAATAACTAAATCTGAATCACATTTAGGACATTTTCGTCCTTCCACTATTTCTGGTTTAGCTGGAGTGTATTCTTCTCCATCCATATTACGCGTATAATCACAATCTGGATAACCACTACAACCTATAAAATGTCCTCGCCTACCAAGTCGTTTATTCAAAGGTTTTTTACATTTAGGACAAGCTTCATCTAAAGTTTCATGCAAGTCTTCTCGCTGTACTGACTCCATTTTTTCATCAACTAAACTTTTGAATTTAGTCCAAAAACGTTGCATTAATGGAATCCATTCTTTTTCTCCACGAGCTATTTCATCAAGTTGATCTTCTAGTTTAGCAGTGAAGTCATAATCGATATAAAGCTTAAAATGTTCAGTTAGCAATTTATTCACTACTCTACCAACATCGGTAGGGATAAACCGCTTTTTTTCTAAATTAACATATTCTCTTTGTTGTAAGGTCGAAATTATAGATGAATAAGTAGAAGGGCGACCAATCCCAAATTCTTCTAAACTTTTAACTAAACTAGCTTCAGAAAAACGTGGTGCTGGTTCAGTAAAATGTTGATTAGCAAGAATATCTTGTAATTTAATCAACTCACCAACTTCTAATGGCGGTAGCATTTTTTCATCACTATCAGATTTTTTCTTATCGTCTATACCTTCTTCATAAACCAACAAAAATCCTGGTTTTACCACTACCGAACCATTAGCTCTAAAATTATTTTCACTATTACCACAAGCTAAATCAACAGCCACTGTATCTAAGGTAGCATAAATCATTTGACAGGCAATAGTACGTTTCCAAATTAGAGTATAAAGTTTAAATTGATCCGAATTTAAATTAGATTTTATATTATCAGGATAAGTTAAAGCTGAAGTAGGCCTAATCGCCTCATGAGCTTCTTGGGCATTTTTAGCTTTAGTTTTAAACTTACGAGCTTGCTTAGGTAAATTTTCTTTCCCATACTTTTCTTGTATCATCATACGGATATCAGCAATCGCTTCATCAGCCAAATTTACTGAATCAGTCCGCATATAAGTAATTAAACCAGTTGCACCATCGCCAGTATCTATTCCTTCATATAATTGTTGAGCAATCTGCATCGTGCGTTTAGTTGCAAAACCTAATTTACGAGCAGCTTCTTGTTGTAAAGTTGAAGTGGTAAATGGGCTAGCTGGTTGTCGACGACGTTGTTTTTTCTTAACTTGAGTTACTGTCAATTGACCATTAGCTAATTCTAGTAATTTAGTTTTAATTTTAGTAGCATTTTCTTCTTTAGTTATACTAAATTGACTTATTTTCTTCTTGGCTAATAAATTCAATTTTGCCTCAAAAGTTCGTCGTTCTTTTTTACATTTTGCATCTATCGTCCAATATTCTCGTGGTTTAAAATTTTCAATTTCTATTTCACGCTCAACAATTAAACGTAAAGCTGGGCTTTGCACTCGACCAGCAGATAATCCTTTGCGAATTTTTCTCCACAATACCGGGGAAAGGTTAAAACCTACTAAATAATCTAATGCACGTCGAGCTTGTTGGGCATTAACCAAATCCATTGATAAAGAACGAGGATTATCTATTGCTTCTTTAATAGCTGTTTTAGTAATCTCATGAAAAGCTACTCGATGAACAGTTTTATTTTTTAAAAGTTTTTGTTCTTGTAAAATTTCATATAGATGCCAAGAAATTGCTTCTCCTTCTCTATCCGGGTCAGTTGCTAAGTATAAAACTTTAGCAGTTTTCATGGCTTTAGTAATAGCATCAACATATTTAAAATTTTTCTCAATAATTTGATACTTCATAGCAAAGTCATTATCAGTATCTACCGCTCCACTTTTCGGCAATAAATCACGCACATGGCCAAAAGAAGCTAAAACTTTAAAATTTTTCCCCAAATATTTCTCAATGGTCTTGGCTTTAGCCGGAGACTCAACTATAACTAAATTTTTCACAGTGATTCTCTGATGATAGTAAAAATGTTTTCATATTAATTTAATTATGACAGTAAAATTTCTATTGTAAATTTTATCAAATAAGCTTAAATATATTACTAATAATACTAGGTTATGTCACGTTATGATTTTATTTGGGGGTTAGTTTAATAATTACCAAATTTTTCTCTAAAATTTTATTCTCAATATCCAATAATAATATTTGGTTATTATTTTATAGTCCTATATGTTAATATCAACTCTAATTAACTAACTAAGGATCACTAAAAATGGCAAATTTTACTAAAAAATCATTAATAGGTGCAACGTTATTAGCAACTAGTTCAGCTTGGGGAAAAAATGGTTTAACCTCTACTGATTGTGCTGATGGTAATGGGCAAGGAATTTCCACTGGTTGTAAGGATCAACCTGGAGTAAACTACTTGGTACTAGATCAAATGCCAGGAGCTAATACTAGGATTTGTGCCAATAATTCAGATGCAACGACAAAAAGTGGGGCTAGTTTGCTACCCAATCGTTTAACTGTTGCAGTTGATCCATTTAAAGATGCTTATATTGAACTAATTTTTGAAGTATCTGAAATAATTGCAAGCGACGAAGCACATGTTTTATTTTTAGTTTATAGTACCCAGTTATCTCCTAGCCCCCAAATGCCTACTCCTAGGTCTAAACATAAACTAAAATTAGACTTGTCTGCCTTAGAAATATTGGCTATTTACAACTTGCCTGCTTTACCATTAATGGCTCAATCACAAACCCGTTTAGGTCAGGCCAATCCAGCTCCAACTGCTAAGATTTCTTTTAAAGTTAACTTGGACACTGCTACATTACCTACTTTTATACGTGATGATAGTAATATTATTTTTTTACAGGCTGCCTTATTAAAAGCCGATCAATATGCTAATGGTGATTTTTCTAGCATGATTATGTCTGAAGTTGATCGGATTAAGTTTGTACAAGAATGTAATTCTACATCCTCTTATATTGAAATGGATGACAATAATAAATTAACCACTGTGTTACGCGATAATGATGGTGGTAATATGACTAAAACTTCTAGGATGAATCAAGCTGTTGATATTGAAGTGAATAACAATGATGTAGTTGAAGTATCACAAGAACAAAATACTACTAAAACTAAAAACTAAAAATATATCTGATGGGTTTTAAAAACCTGTCAGATTAAACTATGATTATTACCAATGCAGGCCGTTCATTACGGTTACGTCAAACTATTCCAGAAGATGCTCCTGTATTATTACGAGCTTATGAGGATGAATCTTTTATTAGTCTCTATCGTTCTAACAATGCTAAACAAACTGAAAAACAGTTGCGGGAAATATTAGAAAAACGTCAGCAATATTTACCAACTCAATTTGGTTATTTAGAATTTATGTTAGAACATAAAGAACATGGAGCAATAGGAGTGGCAGCTCTTGGTGATTATTCTCCTTTACATCAAAGAGCTGAATATTTAGTAGGTTTGTTTGAAGAACAACGGCGTTATGTTGGTCATGGTATAGAAGCTACTTTATTGATTCTTGATTTGGCTTTTAATACTTATCGACTTAACAAGGTTTATTCTTATGTATATGGTTATAATGATTTTTCTCAAAAAAATATGTTAAATTTTGGTTTTAAGCATGAAGGAACTTTAGTGGAACATCATTTTTCCATTAATAAGAATAAATTTATTGATTTGAATATTAATGGTATGACGTTAAAACAGTTTCGTGCAAATAAAAAACTTAAAAAACTGTCTTTACGTCTAGTTGGTAGAGATGTTACACAACCAGTTCAAGTAATTGAAGTACCATTAAAAAACAAGTTATCAGATGATGGTAAAAAATTCCTAGATGGATTGAGAGCTATGGATAGTGAATCTTAGACATATCTGAGATTCACCAAAATTTAAACTTGTAAATTAAGAATTATTATTCTAGGCATATAATAATTTATAATCAAAAAAATATGGAAATTTAAAATATGATAACAATTAAGTTTTTTGCTAGTTTACGAGAAGAAGTTGGTAAAAACGAAATTCAGATTGAAACTAGTGAACAACTAACTATTGCTAAAATATGGGATCAAGTTTGTGATGGTATTCCGCTACCAAATCATGTTCTTATGGCGATAAATATGGAATATGCTGATTTAAACTCTTTGGTTGAAGATGGTGATGAAGTAGCATTTTTTCCACCTGTGACAGGAGGCTGATATGTTAATTAAAATAATCTCAAATGAATTTAATCCTTGGAAATATTTACAAGAACATGAGCTACAAGCTGGTAAATTTGGAGCTACAGCTACTTTTATAGGTACAATGCGAGATTATAATGTTGGTGATACAGTTAAATCTATGTTTTTAGAGCATTATCCAAATATGACAGAAAAGTATCTACAACAAATTAGTGATATTGCTTTACAACGTTGGGATATTTTAGATACCCTAATTATTCACAGAGTTGGAAAAATATTGCCAGGAGATAATATTGTATTGGTTGCAACTTGGGCTGGACATCGAGCTCCTGCCTTTGAAGCTTGCCGTTTTTTGATAGAAGAATTGAAAGCTAAAGCACCGTTTTGGAAACGAGAGACTTTAATAGATGATAAAATCAGATGGGTAAATGCAAATTGATTATCTTAACTTTGATAATTAATTTCTGAATTTGGTTTAAATTCGGTAATCAATTTATGAATATGTTCCAATAGATCATCATGGTTATAAGTTTCCTTTTGCAAAATAGTTTCTACATTATTGCCTTGTAATTTAGCCTGTTCTTCTGGAGAAAGATGAGTCGAAGTTAATATTACTACCGGAATTGAACTCCACTTTTCTTTCTTACGCAAATTAGCTAGGAAATCAAAACCATTCATAACTGGCATTATTAAATCTAATAAAATTAATACTGGTCTTTTATTATCAATATGTTCCAAAGCAACTTCGCCATTTTCAGCTCTAAAAACTCGCCAACCAGCAGTTTTAATCATACTGGATATAACTTCTCCAATTACTAGATCATCCTCAATTACCATAATTAAATTTTGAGAATTATCACCTATATTATATTTTTTAAATACGCCGGTTAATTGATCATAACCAACTGGTTTTACTAAATAATCAGTTGCTTCATGAGCTGAACCATGATCATTTTCTACTGAGGTAATTATGACAGGAATATCAGTTAATAAAGGATCACTTCTTAAAGTTGATAAGACATTCCAACCATCGATGCCTGGCATTTTTATATCTAATAAAATAGCATCAGGCCGTAATTTTTTTGCCAGTCTTAAGCCTTCTTTACCATCTGCTGCTGCTGCTACAGAATAACCTAATTGAGTTAAATAAGTTTTTAATAACCCACGTACCACACTATCATCATCAATTATTAAAACTATTCCATCTTCTTTTTGTAATAATTCCTCAGCTTTAATCACTATTTCATTAACAACAATTGGTAAATTAATAATAAACATACTACCATGCCCAAATTCACTAACTAAATCAATACTTCCTCCCATTAATTCAACGAATTTTTTAGTAATAGCCAATCCTAAACCAGTACCTCCATATTTACGTGTAGTAGAAGAATCTGCTTGAGTAAATGGTTGAAATAATCTATCTTGCTGTTCTGGAGTCATGCCTATTCCATCATCAGTTACACAAATCCGCACTAAATCTTCGGCATCAGTTTGATAAGAAACATCTACTGTTATAAGGCCTTGTTCAGTAAATTTAGTTGCATTCCCAAGTAAATTTAAAATAATTTGCCGAAACTTAGTTATATCTGCATGAATTTGATCAATATTATCAGCACACTTTATAGTTAAAGTATTGCCTCGTTTTTCTACTAATGGCTGAATAGTACTTTGTATTTCAGATAAAACTGTAGTTAAGTCAAAAGTTTCTAAATGTAAATCCATTTTACCAGCTTCAATTTTTGACAAATCTAATACATCATTGATCAGCCCTAATAAATGCTTACCAGCCGAATGAACTCGTTGTAAATCAGGAATAAAGTCATCTTGCCCAATATCTTCTGCTTCCTCTTTTAACATTTCACTATAACCAATAATAGCATTTAATGGAGTACGTAATTCATGACTCATATTAGCTAAAAATTGACTTTTAGATAGGTTAGCTGCTTCTGCAACGGCCCGGGCATTTTCGGCAGTATTTTTTGCTTCTTGTAATTCTGCTTCATACTGTTTTCTTTCTGTAATATCTCGAAATATCACAACTGCTCCAGTTATTATTTTATTTTCTATAATTGGAGTAGTCATGTATTCTACGGCAAAATAAGTTCCATCTTTACGCCAAAAAACTTCATCATCTCGAGTATAGGTATCGCCATTATTAAGAGCTTGTATAATTGGGCAATCTTCGGGTGGATAATAAGTATTATCTTTTCTGGAATGGTGGATAATTTCATGCTGTTTGAAGCCAATTAATTCTTCAACTTCAAATCCTAACATTTTTGCGGCAGCTGGATTAACTAAGATAGTTTCTCCATTTAAGTTAAGACCAAAAATCCCTTCTCCTGCACTTTCTAAAATTTGCTTAGTTTGGTGGCTAAGATGTTCTAAAGCCTTTTCTACTTGTTTACGCTCATTAATTTCCGAAGTTAATTGTTGATTGATTATGGATAATTCGGCAGTACGTTCTCGTACTCGTTGTTCTAATTCATCATGAGCTTGTTGTAATTTTTGTTCTATTTGCTTACGTTCAGCTATTTCTTGTTTAAGTTGTTTATTTGCTTCAAAAAATTCAGCAGTACGTTCTTTAACTTTTTGGCCTAATTCTTTATTATATTGCTGTTCTTGCTCGATAAAACGTATATATGATTTAATTCTGGTAATTAATTGTGCAGTATCTATAGGTTTAGTTAAGTAATCAGCTGCACCCACTGCAAAACCCTTTTGTTTAAAGTCTTCAGACTTATAAGCAGCAGTCAGGAATACAATTGGAATATGACGATTTCGTTTTCTCGACCGAATCAATTTAGCAGTCTCAAAACCATCCATTTCCGGCATCTGCACATCAAGGATAATTAAATCTATTTTTTCTTGTAAAATTATTTGTAAAGCATTAATTCCCGAATCAGCTTCAAATATTTCTGCTTCAATGTGTTCCTTGATTAGGGTATGCAAGGTAAATAGATTATTTTTATTATCATCGACAATTAAAATATTTAATGGCTCTTTATCTGACATATTTTTTACATAACTATTTGGTGTAGATAATGGTAGTTTAAACTTCAAGTTATTAAAGCTAATTATGTGCAGTTTCTATGTTTATTTCATTTACAAAAAATCGAATTTTTTTTCATAGTTAATAAATATAGATATAAAACCTATTTAATACATAATTAAAACATAAAAATGATTTTTATTCCACTCTACATTAACTAAATCTATATCGCTAAAGCGTAATATGATAAGCTGCAAAATTATGGATTTGAAGTAAAAATAGGATATATCTGAACCTGCGGTCATATACGATATGTCAATAAAAGTAGAGGATTGAGTAAAAAATTAATGAGTTATTATAATGAATAATTTGTTAACATATCTTAGAGATGAAGTCCTATTTATATCAAAATATTACAAACCAATTTTTTATGGTTACAAAAGAACATTTATAATTATTATATTGGTTTTAGTTTATACTTTACTAGTCTAATATATTTTTTGTACAATAGATTAATAACAAATTTATGTTAATCTTTATGAGGAATATATGAATAAGTATATTTACTTATTACTAATAATTTTACTTCCACTTGGCTGTAATAACACAACTGAAGAAGTTGATGATGCTCAAACTAAAGTAGATATTTTTTTATTAGATATGAACCCTATTTTATATCAAACTATGTTAGAAATTAAAGCTGAAATTGTATTAGCTGATAAGAAAATTCATCAGTTATATGAACTAAAAAGCATGTTTCCTAGTCAACGAGATATGGTTGATAAATCTCTCAAACAATGGCAAAATTTACGCAAAGACTTAAATTCTACATCAACTAATATTTCTAATAAAGTGTAGGGAGCTTATGTAGCATATAAAATTGATGAAATCCAAGGGCAAAAGAAGTTTAGTATTATTGCGGAATCCTTGTTAAAAGAAGCTAATATGGTTTTAAACAATGCAGAAACTACCAAATCACTGATAGAAGAGGAACTTTATGAATAAATTTTTACCATTGCTAATTCTTGTCGCATTGTTAGGATGTGATGAAGATGGAACGGCAACAATTGATGTTGTTAAAAAACGGGTTAATAACCAAATCCAAACTTTAGTTGGAAGAGGTGATATTGCCCTCCAAAAATATGATAACAAGATTAAAAAAGTTAAAAATGATCTGGTTAAAGTTAAGGTATCTCGTAAAACTTTCGAGCAGAAGTTGGCAAATAAAAAAAGTTCACTTGCTAATTTAG
>DRQV01000163.1 GCA_011371325.1 Thioploca sp. | reverse complement strand
TAGTAATCAATGAATCTTTATCTCCATATTTTTCTGGAGGTTTGCCAACATTTCCAATGATTGTATCATTTTCCAAAGTTAACCGATATTCATTAAAAGTTCCCCAAGAACTAGTAGCATGTTTAGATTCACCAATTTTTTGGCCACGTTTTAAACGCATTAAATGACGAATCGCTAGTATTTTTGGGATATCTTCAACTTCTTGTCCATCTTGTTTAGCAACATTAATTTCAGCAAGTTTTTGTTTGTATTCATTAACATCAATCCAATTTAAACCATCTTCATCAATCTTGTATTGAGTGTTAATTTCCCCGATTAATTTAGCATGTAAAAAATTAGCTGGTTCTGGTTCATCAAAAGTATAATGAATAACTTCAGCTCCAACAAAACCATCTTGCACTACATTTATCTGTAATTCAGTTTCATACACATTATTAGCTGTTGTATATTTTCCTATCCATTTTTTATTGCGCAAACTTTGTTGTGCCAATTCAACGTTAAACTTATCTTGAATTTCTTTTGCATCTAACAATCTGAAAGTTGTCTTAGCTGGATTAAATTCCACAGATAATATCCAATTTAATGTATCGACTCCAAAATCCGTTTTAGTATTAGTCTGGATACCAGCAATATTCAGTACTAAAGGCGTATCTGTGTTATTTAAATAGGCTTTAGAAAAATCCACTTCAGAAGCCTGACTAACAAGTACTCCACATAAACTTATTAAACCAATAAAATATTTCATAAATTACCTTTAATTTTATTAATAGCATTTCCCGATTCAATCCTAATCCTCAAATCATGTTAAAATGTTATTTATTATAATTAATATCGGGCTAAATATAAAAAATACAAGGTTTATTTATGAATATTTGTTAAATTTTGTTATGGTTTACTATATGCTAACCTTACTTTTTATGTAAAATAAATTTATTGATACAACCAAACTCGCATTAGTGAAATTAATTTATTAGAATCAATCGGTTTAGCTAGATAATCGTTAGCTCCTGCCTCAATACATTTTGTTTTATCACCTTTCATGGCTTTAGCAGTAAGGGCGATAATTGGTAATTTTTTATATTTAGGTTGTTTACGAATCTTTTTCATAGTTTCATAACCATCCATTGTTGGCATCATAATATCCATTAAAATAATAGCAATATCATCATGCTTTTCTAATAAAATCAAAGATTCTTCACCATTATTAGCGACTAATACTTCCATATCTTTATTTTCTAATATTGTAACCAAGGCAAAAACATTGCGTATATCATCATCCACTATCATAACTTTCTTATATTTTAAAATCGTAGTTTTATTATGTACCATTTTCAACATAGTTTGTTTATCTTCTGGTAAATTTGCTTCCAGTTGATGTAAAAACAATGTAGCTTCATCTAATAAACGAGTTGGGGAACGTAATGATTTTAATACTAAATTATCTGTACATTGCTGTAATAAAATTTCTTCATCTGGAGTTAATTCTTGTTCAGAATAAATAATCACAGGAGTTTTACAAGAATCTGGAGTATTTTGCATCCGTTTAATAAGCTTATTGCTAGAACGATGTTCTATATCCATATCCAAAATTATACAGTCGTATACAGTAGTTTTTATACAATGTAAGGCATCTTCTATGGTAACCGATTTAGTAGTCTGAATATCTTTATTGGTTATCAGATCTAAAATTTGTTGGATATGTGATTCCGAATCAGAAATGACTAATAAATTTTTAACTTGTTTGGTAATCAATTGTTCTATTTGTTTAAATGCCTCAGAAAGTTGTTCCATGTTAACCGGTTTACGTAAGCAACCAATCGCCATATCTATAGCATCCCCACTTATTTCAGAAGCAGAAATAAAATGTATCAAGATATCTTTAGTTTTAGGATTTGCTTTTAATCTTTCCATGACTGTTAAGCCATCTATTCGTGGCAAATCTATATCAAGAATAATTGCATCTGGTTGAAATTCTTCGGCTAATTGTAAACCAGTTTTACCATCATCAGCAACTAAACATTTAAAATCTTTATCTCGGGCTGTTTCCAAAAGAATATTTACAAAAGCAAAATCATCCTCAATAATCAATAATAATTTATCACCATCAATTAAATTATGCCGATCATCGATGGAAATATTAGATACTGTATTAACCGTTGGTAAAACTATATTCATTTCTTGCTTAACATCTGAATATTCATTTGCAGTTATAGACTTTTGAGGTAAGTATAAAATAAACGAACTACCTTTACCTTCCTCACTGCGTAATTTTAATTCTCCACCAAGCAAACGGGCTAATTGACGTGAAATTGACAAACCTAAGCCAGTACCACCATAATTACGGCTGGTAGTGCCATCAGCCTGTTGAAAAGCAGCAAAAATAGATTCCTGTTTGCTTTCCGGAATCCCAATTCCAGTGTCACTAACTTCAATCACAATAGTTTCATTCGGTTTATATTTTATAACATCATTATGTCTGGATGGATGATAAATGGTAATTTTAACTTCGCCTTCACTAGTGAATTTAAAAGCATTGGATAGTAAATTATTAAGAATTTGTTTTAAACGTTGACCATCAGTATGTAATAATTTAGGAATATCATCTGCGATGGTAATTTGGAAAACTAAGTTTTTATTTTCTGCCAGAGGTCGAAATTCTTGTTCAACATTCATAATTAAATCGGTTAATAACACATCTTCAATATTAATCTCAATTTTACCAGCTTCTACCTTTGATAAATCTAGTATATCGTTGATAAGTTTAAGTAAATTAATCCCAGAATTATAAATAGTTCTAGCATACTCAACTTGTTTATCGGTTAAATTTTTATCTTTATTATCAGCTAATAATTGAGCCAAAATTAATAAACTATTCAAAGGAGTTCGCAGTTCATGCGACATATTAGCCAAAAATTCCGATTTATATTTACTAGCTAATTCTATTTCTTTAGCTTTAGTTTCAATATCTTGTTTAACTTTTTCCAATATTATATTTTTTTCTATAATATCTTGTTTCTGCCGTTCTAATTCATCAGTACGTTCTTCCAAAGATTCATTAGATTGTCGCAATTCTTCAGATTGAATTTGTAATTCTTCAGATTGGCTTTGTAACTCCTCATTGTTATGTTTCAATTCTTCTTGTTGCTGTTCTAATTCTTGAGTTTGGATTTGAGTTTGTTGCAATAGCTCTTGCATTTTAGTTCTAACTTCAACTGAATTAATAGCTACTCCAACAGTTGGCATTACTTGATTAATAAATTCCAACTGAACTTCAGTCAAATTAGCTGAATTACCTAATAAAATTATTCCTTTAACTGAATTTTCATATAAAAATGGAATGACTGTTATATATTTGGGTATAGCCTCACTTAAATCTGACGCAACTTCAATCGCTATAATTTTTTGTTCTTTAACAGATCGTTCAACTAATCCTTTACTAAACTCAAATTCATCTGCAATATTTTTACGACGATTATGAGCATGGCTGGCAACTAGCTTTATCAAATTAGTATTGGTTGGCTCTTCAATTAAATAACATAGGCCAATATTGGCATCCAAATATAGAGTTAAAAAAGACACCATATTATGAGTTAATTCTACAATATTCTGTTCCCCACTCATTTGATCATTTAATTGATTATGCCCTGTTTTTAGCCAATCTTGTAAGCTATTTTGTTTAGTTGCTTTGACTAATTGTTGAGAAGCTTTTTCTAAAGCGGTTTTAATTTTAGCAAAATCTCCAACATATTCGGCTTTAGTAGTAATTATTTTACCGTCTGCTAAATCTTGTGAAGCTTGCACAATATCTTTGACCAAATAACTTAAAATAGAAGATAAAGTTACTAAAACTCCTTCAATTTTGGCAAAATCTCCACGATATCTAATTTTGGAAGTTATAGCGAGATTTCCCATTAACAAACCTTCTGAGATAAATACTATATCTTCAATCACTTCACGTTGATCTGATAGAGTAGTACTTAATGCTTCTTGGATTTGGATAAAATCACCATGATATTCTTTAACTTGAGGAGTAAGGTCAAGATTACCAGCTGCTAATCCTTTTGAAACTAATACAATATCTTTAATTACTGAACCTAAACTAGATAAAGCTATCTCTAAAGCTTGTTTTATTTGGATAAAATCTCCACTATATTCAGCTTTAGCTACTACGTTTAAATTACCTTTAGCCAAACCCTGTGATACTTGTACAATATCATCTACCACTAAATGTAAATTATTTAATGCGATAGTTAATGAATCTTTAATTTGAATAAAATCCCCTTTATATTGAGCTTGAGTGGTTAATTGTAAGTTACCATCCGCCATTCCTTGAGAAATTTGCACAAAATCTTTAATTATTTGTTGTTGGTTATATAAAGCGTTATTAAGAGCATTTTTAATCTGGACAAAATTGCCTTGGTAATTAAATTTTGGTTTAACGCTAAGATTGCCTTCTGCTAACCCATTAGATACTTGGACAATATCCTCAGTTATTTGTAATACATCTGTAACCATTTGCTGAAAGGCTTTAGCAAGTTGGCCAATTTCATCTTTCCTATTAGTATCAAGTGGTACGTTCATATTGCCAGCTATCAGAGTATGAGTAGCATGGGTTATTATACGGATAGGATTAATAAAATTATTACTGAATAATATCGCAATCCTAATTATTATTATAATACTGATTCCAATAATAAAAATACTCCACCACAACATAATCCGCATACCACTAGTCGCTTCATCCCAATCTATTTTGGCATGTAATGACCAATTTAACCCATTTATTTGTAAAGGTGTATATGCAACTAATATTTTTTTACCATTAGAATCAATTATTTTTTTAATACCAGTTTTTCCCTTGTCTCGACTAGCATAATTATCTATTTTTAAATTAAATAAAGTATCTTGCTCAAAAAAACGTGAATTGGAACGTAATAAATGATCGTCTTCACCCAATAATATGGTTTCGCCATTTTCACCTAATCCATTGCTATACTGCATGATTGCATCAACTTTTTTAATAGATAATTGTAATATCAATACTCCTATTAATTTAGAAGCATCAAAAATTGGGGCTGCAATAAATGATACCGCTGTTTTAGAGGGTGGATAATAAGCAAAATCTTCTAAACTAGTAAAATTCTTATCATTATTATTAACTGTATTATTAAAAACATGGCCGATATTAGTATTTGCATAAGCTCCATTTAATAATGAAGTTCCAAAATCATCTTCTTTTATAACGGTATATAAAATATCACCCGAATGCAGATCGACTATGAGAATATCGTAATAATCATTAATTTCTTTATATTTTTTGAAAAATGGATGATATTTGGAATGGATTTTATAATATGGATTTTCATTACTAATTAGTTGAGAATTATTTAAATATAAATTACGATAATTTTTCATACCAGTTATTTCATCATTATTTCCCATTTTTGGATGAGCTATTGCCTCAAAATCTTTGATAGCAGAAATAGTTATAGGATCTTGAGCTAATAATCGAATATCATTAACTGTTTGAGTGAAATAGCCTTTAATTTGTTGAGCCTTAATATCACGTATACTGGTCAACCGATTAGCGATTTCCTTTGTCAACAAGGTTTGGGATTCGTTATAAAATAGTAGTCCAACTATAAATAATGGCAGTAAAGCAATAATTAGAAGTAAAACTATCATTTTGTTTCGCATTGATTGGAAAATATTAAAATTCATTTTATAAACTCCAGTTAAATTCTCAATAAAATTCAATAAGCAATTGTTTATTTGATGTTATTATAATCTATTCAATTGGGAATTACTATATAACATTCACTATGAAAGTAATAATTTTAGCTAATAAACCCTTGTCGAGATTAAAGGATTTACAGGATATTTTTCCCTTGTTCTTATGCTCTGTGTTCAAAAGTGTTTATTTGAGATAATAAAAAAACTAAAAGTGATTGATAAACATTTTACTAGATTTGTTCAGTACTTACTATCTCAATCATCAAAAGAATTATAGTGCGAATAACTTTCCCATATTCCTTTCTTTGAGCAATGGCCAAATCTAGCATGATTTATTTTTCTATAATTTTTTATTAACGAAACACCATAACCTTTAGTAAATATTTAATAATGTTCAATATTAAACAATTTAAAAGTTGTGATACTAATTTATTTCTAGCAGTAACGGTATTAATTTTATTAGGTTTAGTTATACTGACTTCTGCATCTATTAATATATCTCAAACTAAATTCTCTGAACCATTATATTTTTTTTGGCGACAGTTGTCTTATATTGGTATGGGAATGGTATTAGCCACTATTATTATTTTTATACCGATAAAAACTTGGCAATATTGGAGTATTTCATTATTATTCTTAGGTATTTTACTATTAATTATGACTCTTATTCCAGGTATCGGTCATGTAGTTAATGGTAGTATGCGTTGGATGAATTTAGGTTTTATTCGTTTCCAACCAGCAGAATTAATGAAGCTGTTTATTGTATTATATTTAGCTGGTTATTTAGTTCGGCGTAGCAAAGAAGTTCGAGAAGCATTGAGTGGATTTCTTAAGCCAATAGCAATTGTATGTATAATAACTAGTTTATTACTATTAGAACCAGATTATGGTACGATTGTAGTACTATTTTTAACCGTACTGGGTATGTTATTTCTAGCTGGAGTTCCAATGCGACAATTTCTGTGGTGGGTAATTATCGTAATGTTGGTACTAAGTTTTCTTATTATATTAGCACCTTATCGATTAGAACGTTTAACGATCTTTATTGATCCTTGGCAAGACCCTTTTAACAGTGGTTTTCAATTAACTCAAGCTTTAATCGCAATTGGTCAAGGTGAACTATTCGGGCTTGGTTTAGGCAACAGTATCCAATCGGTAACTTATTTACCAGAAGCTCATACTGATTTTTTATTTGCTATACTTGCTGAAGAATTAGGTTTAGTTGGAGTTATTACTGTGATAGGTTTATTTGCTTTTATAATATTACGAATTTTTGCTATAGCATTTCGCACTGAACGTTGCGGATTACATTATGCAGCTTATTTAACTTATGGAATTGGTTTAATTATAGGTTTACAAACTAGTATTAACTTAGGAGTAAATATGGGTTTATTGCCAACTAAAGGTTTAACTTTACCGTTGATGAGCTATGGTGGGTCTAGTATAATTGTGACATTTATAATGTTTGCTATTTTGCTAAGAATTGACTATGAAACTACTCAAGTAATTAAGAAAAAATGAAAATTGAAATTATGGACACTACTCTGAGAGATGGGGAACAAATGCAAAATGTATCCTACACTCCAGAAGAAAAACTGACAATTTCTAAAATGTTATTAACCGAGGTTAAAGTTGACAGATTAGAAGTAGCATCAGCTCGAGTTTCTAAAGGTGAATTACAATCTGTACTAAAAATGTTGCGATGGGCTAAAGAAGTTGATTTGGTTGATAAGTTTGAAATTTTAGCTTTTATAGATAAACATAAGTCAGTAGATTGGGCAAAATCAGTAGGAATAAAAAGAGTTAATTTATTAACCAAAGGTTCATTTAAACATTGTACTGAACAGTTAAAAAAAAGCCCAGAACAACATATTAAAGATATTCAAGAAACCGTATTGTATGCTGCTGAAAGTGACATCCAAGTCAATGTTTATTTAGAAGATTTTTCCAATGGAATAATAACTTCTGCTGATTATGTGTATACCATGATTGACGCATTGTTAACTTTACCAGTTAAGAGAATTATGTTGCCAGATACTTTGGGTATTTTTCAACCTTTTGAAACCTTTAAATATATTACTGATATAGTGAAACGTTATCCAACAACTCATTTTGACTTTCACTCTCATAATGACTATGGTTTGGCTACTGCAAATGCTATGGCTGCGGTGAAGGCGGGTATTCAAGGTATCCATGCTACTGTAAATGGTATGGGAGAACGAGCTGGTAATGGCTCATTAGATGAAATAGTGGTTAGTATCAATGATTTTTTAGCGGTTGATTCTAATATTG
>DRQV01000162.1 GCA_011371325.1 Thioploca sp. | reverse complement strand
TAGAACGCCTGTTACGAAAATTAGCTAAAAGCTAACACGATGAATTATAAAGAAAAAATAGAATATATCAAACGGAACGATTTTTGCTGTAATTATCGGATAACATAATAAATTACTCCAAAAGTATATTAAAAGTTATAAAATGCGGTAGTGTCCTAACTAAGCACTCGTCAAAATAACCAAGTTTTGGGACACCGCCGCTCTCCCCACCCACTTCATAAGAATGGGAAGTATTACACCCAGCCATCAAAAATGGCTAAGTCTAATTCCTTATTGTCTGAATCCGGATTCACCAAAACCTTCCAGGTCTTGAAGGCCCGAAAAGTCTACTCAGTCGGTTGTTTAGCTACCGCATCTGTAATATGGAAATATCCAGCTGTACCGGGCATCAACTCCAAAACTGCCGAGAAAGCATCATTCTGAGTTGACCACGAACCGGGAAATAGAGGGTTAAGTAACTGTATATCAACAGTAGGTAAATTCAATACACCAGTATTTTTAGTGGAATCAAACCGATAAGTGGGACTTGGATAATTACCAGTTCCACATGACGAACTACCATCAGTTTTACCTTTGGTGTAACCATTATTGTATGCTGCATCCAAATCAGTTTGGTCGCATTGAGTGTCACCATCACTAGTTACAAATTTACAACTGCCATCATCAACAGTTGCCGTTGAACTATAATTGGTTGCTTTTGAGTAGGTGCAGCCTAAGACTTCGACATCGAGGTCATCTGCTCCACAATTATCACCATCAAATTTGCAACTACCATCACTCACAGTTGCATCTGGATTGTAATTGAGTGCATTTGAATTGGTGCAACCATAAAGGTACTCAATACCGGCAAGGTTTTCTGGAGGAATAGTTCTCCCAAATTCTTCTTTACCCCAGCATAACACTTTACCATTGGTTTTGATTCCACAACCATGATCATAACCCTTACTAACATGGTCAAAGTTACCTTGAGGAGCAGTAACATTCCAACCCCAACAATTTATAACTCCATCATTTTTAATTCTACATACATTACTATGGTTTCCGGCACTAAGTTGAGTAGAAATACCAAATGGTGCACCACTAACTTGACCATAGGCATCATGACCCCAACAAACTGTGCTACCATCTGTCTTGATTCCACAACTAAAATAACTACCAGCACCAACATAATTAAAGCTTTCGCCCTCTGGAGGTGTGGCTTGACCATGATAGCCTGAACCCCAACAAGTCACTGTATTGTCTATTGTTACAGCACAAGTATGATCTGTACCGGCACTAACTTGAACAAATTGACCTTCCGGAACTACGGTTTGTTTGCTGACATTGTTTCCCCAGCAAATCAGTGTATTATCATCCTTCACTGCACAAGAGTGATAATCACCAGCACTTATTTGGATAAAGCCATCGCCGGGAGGCGGGGTGGATTGAGCCGATGAATCTCGGCCCCAACATTTTATAGTTTTTGCGGTTGTAATTCCGCAATTGTGATAGGAACCAGCATCAATATCAACAAATGTGTCATCTGGCGGAGTGGCTTGTAGATATTCGTTGCTTCCCCAACAAACAACAGAACCATCGGTTTAAATCATACAAGTATGATCCAAACCAGCGGTAATCATTTCTGCTGATACGTTCCAGCTTGCGATACTAAGACCACATATTAGCCATAAACTAGCTATTAAAGCCGCAAGTTTATTACTAGACTTCATCGAACTAGCCGGCGTTAAGCTATCAACTAGACAATTAACCAAGAGCAACCCCCAACCATTTGGTAGTCCCTCCTTTTTTCTGCTACAATCACTGAATAACATAATAATTACTCCATAAAGTATATTAAAAGTGTTATAAAAGAATGTAGAAACAAGGCATGCCTTGTCCCTACGGTTGCGGTAGTGTCCTAACTAAGCACTCGTCAAAGTAACCAAGTTTTGGGACACCACCGCTCTCCCCACCCACTTCATAAAAATGGGAAGTATTACACCCAATTTAAGCTGAGTCTAATTCAGTATATACCATTGTTTTAATTTAAAAAATATCATAAAAACTACGTTAAAAATATCTAAGTTTAAACTAGTAACTAGTTTATATACATATAGTGATTTTTGTTTATTAAGGTTAAATTTTACAAATATAATAATAAAAACCTGTTCGATGATCTTGGAGCAAATTCTATATGTAAAATAAGGGCAAATATTATTCCAATTTTTAACTAATTGATTTACAATGATTTAATAAAAATGGCTTAAAAAAATGTGTTGAAAACCAACAGGTGATATTTTGTAACTCCACAGTTTTGGTCTGTATATTATTGATTTTAAACAACGTGCTGAAAATCAGCAGATTATGTTGAAAATCAACAGGTATAGTTAAATAACTTATTATTAAGCTAGGTAGGACGTTAATAAAACCCCGATTTTAATGGTTTTTAATCCTGAAAATCTAATAATCCAGTGAATCCTGATTCAGACAATTAATCCTTCAATCTATGTAAATCATGTTCAAAATATTTGATAAATAAAACTAGATTTATTACAATCCATAAAATAGAGTATTATATAGGTTATTGATTTTAAAGGTATCGGATTCAACTATTAATGCAGAAGTTGGTTAAAAATAACGAAACAGTAAAACTAGATTAAAAAGCATTCAAAAAAGCAGGCTAAATATGTATATCGGTATTATTGCAGGTGAATTATCAGGAGATTTATTAGGAGCGGGACTGATTCG
>DRQV01000161.1 GCA_011371325.1 Thioploca sp. | reverse complement strand
GATCCAGTTCAACACCATTAATATCAAGTAAAGGAATTCTAAACTCTTTCGAAATAATATTAGCTATATCTTGACTTGAAGCTAAACCTTGGTTAACTAAATGAGTTATAAAGGGAATTTTTTTATTCAATGCTTCTTTGACAGTATTGTCTGCATCAAATTCGCTAATTAAATCGTTATCAACTAATTTACGAGCAAGTCCTGTCAAAGTAATTTTTGAGTTTGTAACAACCATATTATTTAATTGCCATTAATTACGTAAAAAATTATCAAAATTCTTGTTTAACTAAATAAAGTATATAGTATTATAAGGAAATGATCTATAGATGAATAAATCGACATAGACTAAAAGTTAATTAAATAATATTACTAGTAAACAATAAACATCCAGATAATTAACTACGTTTAAATAAAAAAGTAAAACTAAACAATAAACTAGTTGCAACAACTATAGAAGGTCCAGTAGGACTATCCCAATGCCAAGACATATATAAACCTAATCCAACAGCAATACAACCTATTAAACTAGATAGTATTGCCATTTGCTCTGGAGTTTTTGCAAAATATCTAGCAGTTGCTGGTGGGATAATCAACATAGAAGTTATTAATAAAATCCCAACTATTTTCATAGCAATGGCAATTACTAAAGCTACCAATATCATAAAAAATAACCTGATTCTAACTATGGGTATTCCTTCTACTTGAGCTAATTCTTCATGAATAGTAGTAGCTAGTAAAGATTGCCAAAGTAAAGTAATAGCTAATAAAATTAAACATCCACCAGCATATATCCAATATAAATCAGCAATAGTTACTGCTAATAAATCCCCAAATAAATAAGTAAATAAATCAATTCTTAATCCTTTATTCTGTAAAAAAGCTACAGCTACTAATCCCAATGATAGAGTGCTATGTGCTAAAATACCCAATAAAGTATCAGTGGCAAGCCGTTTTTGAGATTGTAATATTACTAATATTAAAGCAATTACAACACAAACTAATAGAGTGCTAAACATTAATATAGTGTTTAAGGATAATTGGAAATTAAAAGCTAATTGGAATAAAAACCCAATGGCAATACCAAGTAATGCCGAATGTGCTAAAGTATCACCAAAGTATGCCATTCGTCGCCAAACAATAAAACAACCCAATGGTCCAGCAATTAATGCTATGCCTAAACCACCTAGTAAAGCTCGCCACAAAAAATCGTCCATTATTTTAAAATAAATTTTTTTGAGAATATTTTTCTAGTTTTTCATTCTAAATTATTACGCTTAGATGAAATAACTACATTATATAGGAATAGTTCTATGCCTGACATATTACCTCCAGATTGCGTAGGATTAGTAACATCACAAACTTACAAATTTGATAAAACTCCATTATCTTTAGATTGTGGACGTTCATTATCAAGTTATGAACTAATATATGAGACCTATGGTACGTTAAATAAAGACCATTCTAATGCTATTTTAATTTGTCATGCTTTAAGTAGTGATCATCATGCTGCTGGTTACTATAACATGCAGGATAAAAAGCCTGGTTGGTGGGAAAATTGTATTGGCCCTGGAAAACCAATTGATACTAACCGGTTTTTTGTTGTGTGTCCGAATAATTTAGGAGGTTGTAAAGGTTCTACTGGCCCTACAAGTATTAATCCTGAGACTAACAAGCCTTATGGTCCAGATTTTCCTATTCTTACCGTACATGATTGGGTGAAGAGCCAAGCTCGTTTGGGGGATATGTTAGGAATTTCTCAATGGTTAGCTGTCATAGGAGGTAGTTTAGGCGGTATGCAAGCTTTGCAATGGGCTATAGATTACCCAAAACATTTAAGATACTGTGTAATTATTGCCGCTGCTCCAAAATTAACTGCTCAAAACATTGCATTTAATGAAGTTGCTCGGCAAGCAATTTTAACTGATCCTAATTTTCATAAAGGCCATTATTATCAACATAATGTTGTGCCAGAACATGGCTTAATGTTAGCTCGTATGTTAGGGCATATTACTTATTTATCTGATGTTGCTATGCGAAAAAAATTTGGACGTGAATTAAGAGAAGGTAAATTAAACTTTGGGTTTGATATTGAATTTCAAGTAGAGAGTTATTTACGTTATCAAGCTCGTTCATTTGTAGAACGATTTGATGCTAATACTTATCTATTAATGACT
This sequence comes from Thioploca sp., assembly GCA_011371325.1. Classification (GTDB taxonomy): domain Bacteria; phylum Pseudomonadota; class Gammaproteobacteria; order Beggiatoales; family Beggiatoaceae; genus DRQV01. The sequence continues at coordinate 5,572 of DRQV01000161.1, read as the reverse complement.
AAAGCTCTAGATTATTTTGACCCAGCCAAAGAATATAATAATAATCTTTCCACCGCATTAGCAAATGTTATGGCTAAATTTTTAGTAATTTCTTTTACTAGTGATTGGCGATTTTCATCGGCTAGATCACGAGAAATAGTTAAGGCATTACTTGATAATAAAAAAAATGTTAGTTATGCAGAAGTTACTTCCAATGATGGTCATGACGCTTTTTTAATGCCAATCCCACATTTTATTAAAGTTTTCAAAACATACATGCAAAATATACCGAGTGAATAATGGAATTACGTACTGATTTAGCATTGATTAGTGAATGGATTACCGAAAATTCACATGTTTTAGATTTAGGCTGTGGTGATGGCACTTTATTGGCACATTTACGTGATTCTCGTTCGGTAACTGGATATGGGTTAGAAATCGATGATGATAATATTATATCATGTATAAAAACAGGGATTAATGTAATTCATACTGATTTAAACCAAGGTTTATCTGATTTTAACGATAATAGTTTTGATTACGTTGTGATGACCCAAGCCATTCAAACTATTTTACATCCAGATGAATTATTAAAAGAAATGTTACGAGTTGGTACACAAGGTATTGTAACATTTCCTAACTTTGGTCATTGGCGAGCTAGATTTTCATTATTTTTTGATGGAATTATGCCAATATCCAGAGCCTTACCTAGCAAATGGTATGAAACTGTAAACATTCATCTTTGTACTTTACGAGATTTTGAAGAATTATGTTATGAACTTGATATTGAAATATTACAGAGAGCAGTGGTTGATACCAAACATCGTACTAGTTGGTCTATGCGTTTGTTACCGAATATATTTGGGGAAATAGCTATCTATAGATTGCGTAAGATTGCGTAGTAAACTGGTAAAACGAATTTTGCTATAAATTTATCATATAAATCAAATAATTATATTATTACATTTAAAATATGCTGAAAATCAACATTTGCCTGCTGATTTTCAACACATTATATATATATATATGATATATAAGTAAAAAATAAGTAATTTTATAATTTAAAATACATAATATCTGCTGATTTTCAACGTATTTTTTAAGTTATTTTTTTTTTAGTTTAGACAAAATAATTATAAATCAATTTGTTACTTATTGTGGCATAGTATTAGCTGTATTATTTACACAAGTTGAACTTAATCATAGTTCGATGGTATCCATTAAATTTAATAATTTCCTTTAGGAGGAATATTATGTCTCGCAAACAATTGGGTTTTACCCTTATAGAGTTGATGATCGTAGTTGCGATTATCGGTATTTTGGCAGCTGTTGCTATTCCAGCTTACAGTGATTACATTAAGAAATCAAAAGTAGCTGAAGCAAATCAGTTATTTTCAGGTGCTAAAACTGAATTAGGTACATTTTACGCTGATGCTGGTCATTTCCCTGCAGCAGGTAGTACTAATGTTAAAAACGGTTGGGATTCAGTAACATCTGTTGTTAGCTCTGGAAGTTATGTTTTAGCTCTTACTTATGAAGGACCATTAGATGATGGTGCCGGAGCTTCAGTTACAGCCTTACTTGATGCTGTTGGTACAGATGATGCTAGTAATACCATTCAGTGGGTTTATGCTAAACATGATAATGGCCCTCCATTCTGGAGCTGCTATAAAGGTTACAGTGCAGTTACTAAAACAGGTTTAGAAGATAAATATCTGCCTAAATCTTGTAGAATCGCAAGAACTGATCCAGGTGCATAATAATACTAATTATTTTGTTTAAAATAATGATTTAATTTCAAAGCCCTTTCTTTGATTAGAGAGGGTTTTTTTTATATCTGGAAACTTAATGTCTAAAAAATATTCTATTATATATGGTGGATTATTTTATCTTGTTTTGATAAATGCTATTTGGATTTATTGGCATGGCTTACAAGGTATTTTTATCTTTGATGATATTACAAATCTACAAGGATTAGCTAATATTGATGAAGGATTTAATGGGATTGTAAAATTTCTTTTTGAAGGAAGAGCAAGTAGGATTGGGCGACCTATTTCACTATTCACATTTGCTTTACAAGCTGATAGTTGGCCTTATTATCCTTGGGATTTCAAGTATATTAACTTGATGATCCACTTACTAAATGGCTGTCTTATATTTTGGTTTATTCTTATTTTAACTCGTATCGTAGCATTACCTGAAAAACGTTGTTTATTATTAGCCTTACTAACATCCTCTATCTGGTTATTACATCCTCTGCAAGTATCTACAGTGTTATACGTGGTACAACGTATGACTCAACTGTCAACATTGTTTACTTTAATTGGGCTTATAGTCTATTTATACGGTCGCCAATTATTGCCAACAAAATTAGGTTTATTTTGGATATCTCTTAGTGTCATTTTATGTGGGATATTAGCAACTTTAAGTAAGGAAAACGGTATATTGCTAGTTTTATATATCATTGTACTTGAAATGACATTGTTAAAAAATATACCAAAACCTCGTTGGTTTTCAATTTGGACTGGTATTTTTCTATATTTTCCTCTAGTTTTACTCTGTTTATATTTTGCTACTAATATTGGTAGCTTATTGCAGGCTTATGAAATTCGTGAATTTACGATAGTAGAACGTTTACTTACGCAACCAATAATACTTATTGATTATATTGCTAAAATTCTCTTATTTAAGACTGATAATTTTGGATTATTTCATGATGATTTTCCAATTTATCATAATTTATTAGAACCAATTACAACTTTATTGGCTATTATTTTTCTTAGTATAACACTTGTTACTGCCATTTTATTACGATATAAATGGAATATTTTAGCTTTTGGAATATTATTCTTTTTAGCTGGCCATGTTTTAGAATCTAGTTTTATTGGTTTAATGCTATATTTTGAACATCGTAATTACTTACCAATGTTAGGAATCATTTTTTCTACGGTTTATATATTTATTAAACTATTTGATTATCTTATTAGCTCTTTTCTGCAAAAAATCGCTTTTAGTGTAGGATTATTATTACTACTATTATTTCCATTATTAACTTGGTCACAAACTGATTTATGGGGCAAACCACTTAAACAAACAGTTTTATGGGCTCAACAACATCCCAATTCTCCAATTGCTCAATCTCATGCTATTGTATTTTTTCAAAATATTAAACAATATGAAATTGCCGCAAAATATGCTAAACATATGATAAAAAAATTTCCCCAGTTTAATGCACCTTATTTATATTTAATTGAATTAGCTTGTAGTTCTAAACAAATTAATATGCCTAATATAACAACTGTTATTCAAAATGCTAAAACAAGTAAATATGATCCAGCTACATTAAATTTATTAATATCTATTATCGAAAAAAGAAAAAAAGGTTATTGTTCAATAGATTCCATGATGATGAATAAATTGTTTAACGCATTAATAAATAATCCAAACAATATACTCTATCAAGCTCATTTTTATGCTCGTTATGCACTTTTTCATTTGTCCGAAAAGAACTATAAATTAGCAATTAAAACAGGAAAACAAGCTTTATTATTAGAAAATTCAATATATTTACGTTTAGAAATAATAAGTTGGTTAATAGTTGATAAACAATTTAATGAAGCAATGATATTTTTAGAACAAACTAAAAAACAATTGGATCCTATTAAATTTAATTTACATCATAAACAGTTAGATTTTTTTAAAACTCAGATTCAAAAAATGCAAAAATTATATAAAATATAAATAATGCAAGCAATTTGGTTACAAAATAAAAAATTAAGTTATAGAACTGATGTTAAAATACCTATCCCAAATAAAAATGAAGCTTTAGTTAAGGTTTTATTAGCTGGAATTTGTGCTACTGATTTGCAATTAATTCAAGGCTATTATTCTTATACTGGTATTTTAGGTCATGAGTTTGTGGGAGAAATTATAAAAGCAGATAATGCTCCCGACAGAATTGGAGAACGAGTGGTTGGAGAAATCAATATTGCTTGTGGTAAATGTGCTAATTGTTTACGTAATTATTCAACCCATTGTGAAAAAAGAGATGTATTAGGTATAATTAATCATAATGGAGCTTTTGCCGAATATTTATGTTTGCCTTCAAAAAATCTAATTCCAGTCCCAAATTGTATCTCTAATGAAGCTGCTGTTTTTACTGAGCCTTTAGCTGCTGCTTTACAAATTCAACAACAAATATCAATCCATCCGAATGATAAAGTCTTAATTGTTGGAGCTGGTAAATTGGGCCAATTAATAGCTCAAACTCTAGTATTAACTGGTTGTGATTTACAAGTGGTAGCTCGTTATCAACAACAGCAACAACTCTTAAATAATAATAAAATTGCTTGGCTTTTAGAACAAAATGTTGAACAACATAGTTTTGATATAGTGATTGAGGCAACTGGTTTTACAACAGGTTTTGATTTAGCTATTCAAGCAGTTCGACCTCGTGGTATAATGGTTTTAAAAAGCACTTACCAGGATATGTCAGCCAACTTTTCTAGTATAGTGGTGAATGAAATTACTGTGGTAGGTTCACGATGTGGTTCTTTCGCCCCAGCTTTACGATTGCTTGCAGATAAATTGGTTGATCCTAGTGTATTAATTGCTAATAAATTTCCTCTTTCCCAAGCGTTGCAGGCATTTGAATATATGCAACAATCGGCAGTTCTTAAAGTTTTATTACAAATGGATAACCAATTATACACTAAACCGTGAATACTAATAGTTAATATATAAACTGACCGGATTGCTAAACTCCGTAACTAACCAAAACTGGATAAAGTATAGACAAGGTTTATAGAGCCATTTTGGAATCTGCTATAGTAGTCCACAACAGTTTGCAAATATTTATTCAATACGACCTAAGAATTATCCACTGTTGCATTCCAGGTATTAGGACTTTTCAAACTGCTTGGTGAAGATGCAATTAGATAGACTTTTATCCTAATGAGATAAACTTCATAAGGAAATATATGTTCAATTGGTTTAATAATCTAAAAATACGCAATAAATTAATTAGTTCTTTCTTAATTATAATCAGCCTCACTATCATAGTTGGTATTATTGCTTTAAATAGTCAAAATAATATACAAACTAATATAACTGAACTTATTGATGTAGAAGGACAAATAGCTAAGTTAAGCAAACAAATTGAAATATCCTTATTCATGGCTCAACGCAACGAAAGATATTACTTTGCGAATTATAAACAACTTGGTTTTACAAAGGCACGTTCTATATATATTCAACAAATACAAGATTATATAAGACTTATCCATAATTACATAACAAAAATTTTACAATTAGAAACTGAAGAAACAAACATTAAAGAAATCCAAAATGTTGGCCAGTTTGTAAATAAATATAAGACTAATTTAATTAAGTTAATAGATTTATTTGCAGAACGTGGTTTTAAAAATGATGGAATAATTGGACAATTTAGAATTAATGTTCATGCAATCGAAACCGCAACTATAAATTTAAAACATGATAAATTACTGATTGATATGTTAACCATGCGTCGCCATGAAAAAGATTATTTATTACGGCTAGAAACTAAATATATCAATAAATTACATACTGCTGT
>DRQV01000160.1 GCA_011371325.1 Thioploca sp. | reverse complement strand
CATCGTTTAATTTGTAATAAGTTAGAAATGTAGTAATCTTGAACTACAAGTTCATCAAAAATTAGTTTATAATTATCAAATATTATGCAACGTCGTTATTTTTTATTAGGTTTATTAGGATTAGGTGGAATTTCTACATTAGATATTGATTCAGTATATTGGCCAGATGATGGTGAATTCTTTAATGCTTGCAAAAATAAGTTGCCAGAACGATTAGCTCAACACGAAGTCGTATTATCTGCATTTCAAGATATAGATACAACTCAACTTTGGGATGGACATGTACATTTAGTCGGTTTAGGTGATACGGATAGTGGTATTTGGGTTAATCCAAATTCTTTAAGTATGTTAGATATTAAACAATATGCTCAATTTCATTTTTATCTTAATGCTTGTTGTCCAACTCCAGATATGCCAATAGATGAAGGTTTTATTAATCGGTTAAAAAGTCTCCAATTTGGGCGTGGTATAAAATTTATTTTGTTAGCATTTGATTATAGTTATGATGAACAAGGTAATCGTTTAACTAAACAAACTGCTTTTTATACTCCTAATAACTATGCAGCAAAAATTCATCAACAATATCCAGATACGTTTGAATGGATAGCCTCAATTCATCCTTATCGTAAAGATTGTGTGGAAGCCTTAGAACAAGCTTTTATCAAAGGAGCTAGAGGAGTAAAATGGTTGCCACCTGCAATGGGTATGAATCCAGCTTCTTCACTTTGTGATCGATTTTATAAAGCTATGGCTCATTGGGGAATTCCATTGTTATGTCACTGTGGTGATGAAAAAGCAGTAGATGGTACTAATACACAAATATATGGAAATCCTTTAAGTTTACGTCGAGCTTTAGAACATGGAGTAAAAGTAATAATTGCTCATTGTGGCTCACTTGGTAGTAATATCGATACAGATAAAGGAATAAATGGTCCATTAGTAAGTAATTTCAGTTTATTTGCTCGTCTTATGGATGAGGAACGTTATAATGGTTTATTATTTGGTGATATATCTGCTATAACTCAAACTGGACGAACGTCTAGCCTTACTACTTTAATTAGACGTAGTGATTGGCATCCTAGATTATTATATGCCTCGGATTATCCATTACCAGGAATAATTCCATTAGTATCTTTACGCCAGTTAAAAGATAATAATAATATTACAGAACAACAAACATTTGTTTTAAAACAAGTACGACATTATAATCCATTATTATTTGATTTTGTTTTAAAACGGCATTTACGGGTTGATAATCAAGGTTTTAGTAAAGAAGTTTTTCATACTCGTTCTTTATGGACCGGCATTAGAACTATAAATTAACTTGAACTATTTTAATAAATTAGTTGTTAATTAATAACCTTTTATACAGAATGATGTTATAATCGCTATGGAGTTTATATTTAAAAATATACTCTGAAATCTGGTATAAATATTTTGTTGATTTAAATTATAAGTTACTTAATTAAAATACATAAGTTAAATATTATAGGAATTATTTTCCCATAATTGTAAACTCCATTTAATCCCTTCTATAAATCTTAGGAGAAAAATATAGATGTCTATAAAACACCCAATTGTTTCTATAACTGGTTCATCTGGTGCAGGAACTACTACGGTTAAAAAAGCTTTTGAAGATATTTTTCGGCGAGGTAGGTATAAAGCTGCCGTAATTGAAGGTGATAGTTTTCATCGTTATGATCGAGCTGGTATGAAAGAAGCTGTTATGCTGGCTGAAAAAGAAGGTAAAGACCTTAGTCATTTTGGCCCAGAAGCTAATTTATTTGATAAGTTAGAAAATTTATTTCATCAATATTCTGAAACTGGTAGCGGTCAAAGTCGTAAATATTTACATAACGAAGAAGAAGCCGAACCTTATGGACAAGAACCTGGTACTTTTACTCCTTGGGAAGATATTCCTGCTGATACCGACATGTTATTTTATGAAGGTTTGCACGGTGGAGTTGTTACCTCAGAAACTAATGTAGCCCAGTGGGTAGATTTATTAGTTGGAGTAGTACCTAGTGTAAATTTAGAATGGATTCAAAAAATTCGGCGGGATGTTGATGAACGTGGTTATTCAGCAGAAGCTGTTACTCATACTATTCTACGTCGTATGCCTGATTATGTGCAGTATATTACTCCACAATTTACTCATAGCCATATCAACTTCCAACGAGTACCATTAGTTGATACTTCTAATCCTTTTATCGCTCGTGAGATTCCATCTGCAGATGAAAGTTTAGTAGTAATTCGGTTTAATAAATACCGAGATCAGGATTATACATACTTATTAACTATGATTCATGATTCATTTATGTCTCGTCCTAATACTTTGGTAGTTCCTGGTGGTAAAATGGGCTTTGCTATGCAAATTATTTTTAGACCAATTATCAGTGACATGATGGAAAAACGTCGTAAATTAATGGAATTTTAATAATTAATTAGGGTGTGGAAATTCCCACCCTTGCTGAAAAACGCCAAAACCATTAAGTTTTAGTTATGTTTTTAGAATAGTGATTGCTTGGTTTCCTCACGTTAGCTCAATCTACGATTGGGGAATTTTCATTGGCGAAAGGTAGCATGACATTGAACGCAATAACCCACAGTATTTTGTAATGCACGAAGAGATTGATTTGTATCTCTTGTCAGTAGTGCCTCACCTAATGTATCTCCACTTTTATGAAATGCTAACCCTAACTCAATGAAATTATTATTGCTAAACATGTTGCACATTCTTTTCATTTTTTCAGTTAATCCTAGCTGGGAATGGGCTATTTTAGATGCATCATCAAACTTCTTTTCCACTATTAAACCAATAATTGTCTGTATTGCTTTTAAATGGGCTCTCATATTTGACAATTGATGTTGCTTCATTTCTGGTGAGAGTCCTAGAGAAATTCTCCCATCATTCAAAGAATGTTTCATATTATGATGTGTCATTTGGCCTATTTGACTATCATTGTTATCGGCAGCTTGAGTGATTCCAGTAAGTGATAATATACCAAATATAATTATTAATCGTTTCATTATCATAAATTCTCTAGTTTAATTTACTATCTGACATGGTAATCGACATGAGATATTAAGTCAAGTATCAGTTCAACGACTAATTATCCTGAGTGTATAACAATTGATTTGGAGAAGCGTATTAAGATGTGCTAGAGATCATTATAGAATTTAGCTAGAAATTCAGTTGGTTTATAATGTCAACTGTCTGAATCAGGATTTACTGGATTAAAGGATTCTCAAGATTAAAAACTTTAACTTCATGGATTGGCTTAGTCCTTTAATCTGTTAAATTCTGTTTAAAAATTATTAAGGAAAATCAATTAATCCGAAAAGTAAATTGAATTATAAGAGAGCAAATCACAACAAATAATAAAAAAGCTACTTCTGCTGAATGTAACCATTCTGGACCAATAGTAATATATTTATTTTGTGGTAAAGCTATATTTATCTGTTCTAAAGGAGAGCTTTCTGGAATATAACCATTTGGATTGTCAAATAACGAATTCCACCATTGTCGTTTATGTAAAATTGGAATTGCTTTGGTTAAAGGGAAATTGATAATACTATTATCTTTAGAATCAATTAGTTGTTCAGTCTCTGTTGGCCAAATAAGTTGCCACTTTCCATCTTCAGTTTTATTAGCATTTAATTGTATAGTTTCTGAAGTTGGAGATATTGTTATTTCAATCACCGTTCCTGCTTCTGGTAAAATATAATTGTAATCTGTACCTAGCCAGACTAATAAAAATAATACTGGTAATGAAGCTAAAACTGCTGGAACTAAAGTTAAACCAATCTGTTTGCCAGATAATTTTAGAGATTTACTGATTAATTTCCAAGCTCCACTAAATTCACCATTATAATTGTTTAAGGCTTTTCTAGTTGTAGATATTTCAATTTTTAATTTGGAGAGCTTATCTTGAGAAGATAATAATACATATAATCCCATTGAAATAACTGATCCAATAATTCCCCAAACAGCCAATTTAAGCATTGGGGATAGAAAAGTACTTAATATTACAGTATCAAACCAAGAAAAAAACGGTGATGGTATATCAAAAAAACCCATATAATTTACTCAAAATGTAAAATGGTAATTAAAAATTATTTAAAAGTCAAAAGTATTATCAAGTTTAGATTTACCTATTATGATTTTTGTTCAGTATCTTGAACTATAGTTTCTTCTTCTGCAGGTTTTTTACCACGCATCTTTCTAATCAAAGCTCGTATTGGCCAAAATAAAATGATGCCTAATGCTGTTACTATTGCGACCACTAATCCAATCAAAGAACCAATTAAAGTCAATCCAGCACCCGGGCCAACATATGCTGATACTGTTCCAGAAAATACCATTATAAAGATTGCGATTCCTTTCATACTTGTTTTCATATTATGTTCCTATTGTTTAGAAAATTCAAAATTTAAAGAATCAGGATTAATCCGTTGTCCCCAACTAACAATTGCTAAAAAGTTTTTATCTTTAGGACTACGAAATGGACTGATAAATTCCCAAACTATTTCCTTTTCTGGAGTGACTTCAAATATACGTCCTTGATAAGATTCAGTAATTAGAGTATTGCCATTCTCCAATCTTTGTTGTGAACCTTTGCCTAGAGTCCTAAACATATTCTGTTCGTCACCAGTATATTGCCAAACTATTTCCATTGTCGAAGGATTAAATTCTATCACCCTAGAATAGCCACCTTTACCATAATAACCTTGATTGTCAAATATTAACATATTCCCGTTAAGAAGAAAATCTGGATCATGTTGCCGATGCCAATAGCCTTTAATAGCCCATACAACTTGTTCACTATCTGGATCAATTGCTGCTATTACATCTATATTTCTAATTGAAATTAAAATTTGACCTGGTTGTAAGAATGGAAATTTAGTTGCCAAGCTTTTATCAAGTATATCCACAGCGTTAACATGCCAAGGATCCCATTTTACACTTATTTCCCCTAGAGTATATAAAAGCTCTTTAAATTCAGAGTGATAAAAAGCTTGAGAGATAGAGATTTGTTTCAATTCCTTACCTTCAGCAGATAAAATTGCTATTCCATCTTCTAATAATGGTGGTTCAAGATTAATTTGTGGAATTTTTTCCTGAGTGAAATGATGAATCAACGCATATATTTTACCATCACTATCGATATTCACATCATGATGCACATTTTCTGCATATTTCCATAACAAATTAGAATCTTTATCTAACTTGATCAAACCATAACCATAAGGAGTATCACCATGTACCTCATAGGTTACTAATAAATCACCATTCGGATATAAATGAGATTTTCGCCAATAAATAAAATCTTCTGGTAACGGCATGTTTACATGTGGAGGGTTTTTCCAAGCTTTAGAAAATGGAAATTGCCATTCATGTACAATTTCACCATTCATTGTCATTAGAAAAGCTTTTTGAGCATGGCCAGAAGTAAATAAGGTTAGACCATTATTAGCTTTAGCTTGATTATAGTTAAAAATTCCACTTTCTAAATATCTAGTTCTAGGAAATAATTTTCTATCATCATATTTGCTACGTGGTTTGTTTTTTTCATGTAATGCCTTGGCGGCTCGATAAGCATCATGGATATACGGATATGGCCACAATTTCATCTTATAAGCTGCCATCCCATAAATCATACCCATAAAAATTAGAGCGATTGATAAAGCAACAAAAAATATTTTTGATCCTATGTCATTCATCTTTTTTCCTAAGGTTATAATTTTTTTATAGTAAATAAAATTCGTAAATTATATATAAATACACTGAAAGTAGCCTCATCCAAATATTTTGTGCCATAATCATACCAAGTATTTGGAAATCTTTTTGTACGTTTGTTAAATACTCATTGCTATTAGATACATGGATAATTTTGGCTAGATATTAATTAATAATACCTGAAACCGAAAATTCTGCTTTCCCATTATTACCTTGTTTATCATTGTTTGTAGAATTAATGCTAATGGTTATAGTTACAGATTCAGGTTCTACACGTGTACTACAAATTGTTATTTTTTCTTGAGTTTTTTTATCAATGGATATTTCACAAGGATTATTTGATAATGTAAAATTAAACGAAGTATTATTTTGACTATCCTCAAGTAAATATCTATTATTAACCAGTAAACCATTATTGGTTTTAATTTCTAATACAGTATCTTTTACTAAAGCATTACCGTAAATATCACCTATGTTTTCAATTAAGAAAGTTTGCTTTCCCCTTTTAGAAATAGAAAATTCAGTAGGAGTTATTTTAATTGCTACTGGAGTGGTATTAACAGATGCTGGATGGGCTGAAAATAATATTCGCATATCTTGCCAAATAGTAATATTAGCTTGAAATATTCCATCTGGGCCATTAAAATTACCATCATCATTAACATCAACATACAGTTCGCCCAAATCAAAAATTTTATTATCATTAGCATCAATATATGGTTCACTCATATCTCCCTTATTAGTGATAATTTCTCCCATATCCCATTTATTATTGTTATTAGAATCCACAAATCCAAGATCAGTGTGTCTATCTGCCCCATCAAATTGGTTATTACCATTGTCGTCAATAAAACTTTCACCTACATCAAACCTATTATTATTATTGCTATCTGTAAATTTTTCACCAGTAACATCAAAGATTCCATTACCATTTACATCGATAAAGCTTTCCGTGCCAGTAGTATAAGCAACTATTGTTACTAAACCAGGATTGCCACATAAATTTTGAGGTTCGGTGTCATTTACATATAGATAATTCATTTTATCATCAAAATCATCCGCACAATTAAAACCAGCGTAACGTAAAGTCATCTCACCACCTAAACTTGGAGTTGAAGGGCCGGCCGATTGTAGTATAGCTGTAGCTTGTCCAAATTCAGTGGTAGTAGTAAATGCACCACCTCCAATACTTTTACCAATTGTACCACCTTCAGTAATAAAACTAACCGTAGTTCCATCCGGTACAATATTACCAAACCGATCACCAACATAGGCTGTTATATTATCTTGTAATCCAAAAGTAACTCCACCAGCAATATTAAGAAATTCAGCAGCTAAAGATAAATGGTCAGCATCTGGAAAACTACTAACAATAGTAACTCTTGCTATAGTGCTAATTTCATTATCAACAGTAGCTATGACATCAATATTACCAGCTACAGCTCCACTATTTAAAGTTACGCTAACCAAACCATTGTTAGTAGTTCCTTCGGCCTCTTTACCACTGGTAATTCCATCAGCAGTGATAGTTTCTTTACCACCTAAAGTAGTTGTTCCTAAAGTAAATTTCACTATAGTATTATCTGCAACCATATTTCCCAATTTATCTTTAACTAAAAATTCTATTTTAGAATTCTGCACTAAACCACTACCGACTACTCCTATCACTCGTGGTTCTACTTTACTTATTTCAATTGTACCCACTTTACCAGGCCTAATTATAATGGAAAGGGTATCAGTAAAACTACCTACATTGGCTGTAATAGTAGCTATGCCAGACTGCATATCAGGGGTAAACATTGCCTCTGCAATTCCATTATAAGTTGGAACAGATTCAGTTATAATTCCAAGATTAGTAGTAAAATTAACCACAGTACCATCTTCTATTATATTGCCTTGTATGTCATTAACAGTCGCATTAATTGAAATATCTTTACTATTTAATGGCAATGAATCATGTAACGAGCTAACATTAATAACAATTATATTCTCACTGACTGGTATATCGACTGGTATGTCAATAGGATTAGGATTACTAGAATTATTTTCTTCACTACCACCCCCAATACAACCATTTAGTAAGATTAGTAAGACTAGAAAAAATAATACTTTACGAAGAAAAAACATATTAATCCCAAATTATTGCTAACTATTTAAGAAATATTGGAGTCCAAAACTTTATCTAATTTATTAGTTAGACGATATTCTGTAATAACATGATTGATAGCTCAAGCAAATTATAAATTAATAGTTAGTACTTTTTTGATCTATTCCTTCTTTCTGCACTGGCATTAAATCATTTTTACTAACTCCTAAAGCTAATGCAGCAGCACTGGCAATATATATAGATGAATAAGTTCCAACAATTACACCTATTAATAACGCAGTGGCAAATCCGTGGATTAATTCACCACCTTTTACAAATAATACTACCAATACTAATGCTGTGGTAACAGAAGTCATAACTGTGCGACCTAACATTTGATTAATAGAAATATTCATCACACTGATCGAATCTTGTTTCCGCAATTTAACAAAATTTTCTCGAATCCGATCAAATACCACGATAGTATCATTGAGTGAATAACCAATAACTGCAAGCACAGCAGCCAATATAGTTAGATCAAATTCTAGTTCAAGCACAGAAAAAACTCCAACAACTATCAGGGTATCATGTATTAGTGCGGCAATTGAACCTAAAGCAAAACGATATTCAAACCTAAAACCAACGTAAATAAGAATACCAAACAAAGTATAAATAACTGCAAGACCGCCTTGTTCTACTAATTCTTCACCTATTTGTGGCCCAACAAATTCAACCCGACGCATCTCTACTTCTGTGCCATCACTTTGTAATAAACGTAATATTTGACTACTAAGTGGATCATCTTTAGTTTCTTCATGTACTCCCAAACGAATTAATACATCTTTGGTTGAACCAAAATTTTGTACTACTGCATCAGAAAAACCATTATCGTGTAGGTTAGCTCGTATTTTTTCTAAATCTGCATCTTGTGTATAACCGACTTCTACTAGTGTACCACCAGTAAAGTCAATCCCAAATACCAGTCCTTTAGTAGCTAAAGAGCTTACAGCAACTATAATAAGTAAGGTAGAAATTGCCATAGAAATATGACGTTTACCCATGAAATCAATTTTATAATCGAATCTATCTAAAAACATGTTTTTTCTCTGGTTAAATTTTTGAATTTATAATATGACAATCAAACTTTTGTATGTGTCTTAAATGATAAAAATATAATAAATGTTTACGGTTCTGAATAACATTCAGTTAAAGTAGCAAATTTGGGAATTTATAGTAGCTCAAGAATTTATATCATGAATTCTGTCAATGGAAAAAATCAGCTTTCTTCATAAAATATTAAATATTTTCTCTGCTATTTATTTAAAATAATTCTAATATTATAAATATATTGTAAGAAAGCATCTCCAGTATTTATACTTATCAAGGATGAATAATACTATCCATCCTTAATCAAATAGATAACTTGGTAAGTCTCCTACTACCATAGGCAAAATTCACTACGGCACGAGTTCCCATAATAGCAGTAAACATAGAAGTAATAATACCTAGTGATAAAGTTATAGCAAAACCTTTTATTGGTCCAGTACCAAATCCAAATAACATGATTGCTGCAATTAAAGTAGTTAAATTGGAATCAAAAATAGTTATAAAGGCTTTTTCATAACCCATATGAATACTTGTTTGTGGCGAGTTTCCATTTGCAATTTCTTCTCGTATTTTTTCAAATATCAATACGTTGGCATCAACCGCCATACCTAATGTTAAAACAATACCAGCCATACCTGGCAAAGTTAATGTTGCTTGAATTAGAGATAATAGAGCAACTAATATAATTACATTAGCAAGCAATGCTATATTTGCAATCATGCCAAAAGCTTTATAACGTAATAACATAAATATCATCACAGAAATAAAACCAAGCATAATAGAAATCAATCCAAGTTCAATATTTTCCTTACCTAAACTTGGCCCGATAGTACGTTCTTCAATAATTTCCATTGGAGCTTTTAAAGCACCTGCCCTTAATAACAAGGCTAAATTATTAGCTTCAGCGGAAGTTAAACCAGTAATTTGGAAATTTTTACCAAACTCTTCTTGTATGGTAGCAACATTGATAACTTCTTCTTGTTTTTCTCTAGTTATAACTGGTTTACCATCGACTATTACCGGTTGACCATCAATCATTTTAGTTTGCATTAAATAGTTAATAAACACTACTGCCATACGTTTACCAACATTTTTACGAGTAGTGGCAAACATGCTTTTAGCACCTTTACTATCTAAACGAACTACAGCAGCAGGCCTACCAGTCCTTTGATCGATAGTTGCTGCCGCATCATTGATCTGATCACCAGTTGCTATAACTCTTCTTTTTAAAAATACTGGTTCTCCATCTCGACGTTTATATTCCCGACCGGATAATTTATTATCTTCATCTGCTAATAAACGGAATTCTAAAGTGGCGGTAGCTCCCAAAATTTCTTTAGCTCTAGCAGTATCTTGAACACCTGGTAATTGGACTACAATACGATCATTACCTTGTCGTTGAATAACTGGTTCTGCTACTCCAAGCTCATTAACTCTATTGCGTAATGTAGTAATATTTTGTTCTAAAGCTTTCTGAGCATTTTCTTTCAGAGTTTTTTCACTAAAAGATAAATTCAATCGATATATACCTGGTTCATCTTGTTCAACAATAATTAAATCTGGTTGTTCACTTTTAACTAATTTTTTAGCTTTTTCTCGAGTTGATAAATTCAAAAAGGTAAATTGTACTCCACCAGTTTTTAATTGAGTATTGCTTTTATAACGAACTTTCTTTTCACGGAATAGAGTACGAAAATCATTAATTAAGGTTTCTTCATCATGCTTTACCGCTGTTTCCATATCAATTTGCATTAAGAAATGCACTCCACCACGTAAATCAAGACCTAAATACATAGGGCTACCACCTAAAGATCGTAACCATTTTGGGGTTGCCGGGGCTAAATTTTGGGCAACTATATATTCAGAAATAGATTCTTTTAAAGTGGTAAAAGCGGTTAATTGAGTGGCATTATCTTTAAAACGTATCAACATATGTTTTGCAGTTCTATCAATACGACTGTATTCAATATTAGAATCTTTCAAAATTCCTTCAACTCGTTCTTGCAAAGAGTCAGTAATTTTCATATTACGTGCATATGCTGGAGAAATCTGTACCGACGGGTCTTCTCCAAATAAATTTGGCATGGCATACAACGAACAAACCGCTATTACTATGGCGATTAACAAATATTTCCAGACGGGATAATGATTCATATTGGGTAAATTATTTGGTTATTATGGTTATGGGTTCAAAAGGTTGAACCCGGTAATAATTAGTTAATACTTTTTATTGTACCTTTAGGTATAACTGTTGAAATAGATTGACGTTGTACCTTGATTTGAATATTAGGAGCAATTTCAATAATGACGTAATCGTCGGCCATATTTATTATCTCACCAAGTATGCCACCACCGGTCATAATCTCATCTCCTTTTGCTAATGAATCTACCATTTTTTTATGTTCTTTAACTCTTTTAGTCTGCGGACGTATTAATAGAAAATAAAATACTACAAATAATACGACCAACATAATTAAGTTAAGTAAACCAGTCTCAGGGGCAGCCGCTGATTCAGCCCATGCATTTTGAATAAAAATATCCATTTGATAGCCTCAATTTTAAATAGTGTAATTTCAATCAATTTATCATATATTAATTATGAAATTTTAACTGTAGCCAATGTAGTCATAAATATTTATGGTCATTATGAGTTAGTTACAAGCCGATTACCACCACCAGAATGATTTTTGCAATAAACTCAAGGTGTTTTGTCCGGTTGGTAAAGTATAAGCATAAGATGCTATTACTTTGCTAGTTGTAAAATCAAGAATTTTTAAAGTAATATAAACTTTATTTTTGCTAACAGCATAAGTTCCTGTAATTACCATATTAACCCAACTAAAATCTCTTAGTTCACGTAATTCTCTGGATAATACAAATTCACCATTACGAGGAATAATTTTCAGATTGTCATTGAACTTTGCCTCAGTAACCATATACCCTTGTTGAGTAAAACGAGATGCTAACTGTTCGCCAAGTAAGCGGCCAAAAGTAGTTGTATAAGTAAGATTGTCAATGTCAGCAATACTAGTTACTAATAAATTAGTTTGAGGTGATAAAATTGGAGTAGCATCTTGTATAAGCTTATCAACAGCAGTATAGCTAGCAGCAATTAAATTGTCATCTTTAACAATTTCTGATTGATGATTGCATTCACTACTTTTTACCCGAAAATCACAATTTCCAAAAGCTATCCTTTGACTACAACCATTCGTCATTAGACTGAGTAATAATACTACAAATATTAGTTTAATGTCCATTTTTAGATTAGATAAATCATTTAAAATAATTTCTGTCTATTGCTATAAAAAGTATTTTCCATATATACAATAATATTTTTTTATCCAAAATCAAATGAATAACTTAAATAGTATTTATGGTAACCACATTAAAATTTTCATAAAGGCAAAAAATCAAAGATATTAGAATCCATTATTTCGGGCATAAATCATTAAATTATAAATTATTTAATTTCCCTCGTTTAGTTATACAGAAATGCTATATGTCTACTAAATAATTATACAATTTTTAAGATATTTAAAAAAAACTTG
>DRQV01000159.1 GCA_011371325.1 Thioploca sp. | reverse complement strand
AACTTATTTAATCCGCCACCATTAGTACCTATCCATAAAGTACCTAAGCTATCTTCATAAATTGACCACACCGAATTATGACTTAAACTATTTGAATTATTTGGATCATGTAGATAATGAGTGAATTTATTGTCTACAAATTTATTTAAGCCACCACCATCAGTTCCAATCCATAATATTCCATTATGATCTTCATAAATCGACCAGACCGTATTATTACTTAAACTATTTGGATCATTTGGATCATGTAAGTAGTTAGTAAATTTATATCGTTCAAATTTGTTCAAACCATTACCAGTGCCAATCCATAATATGCCTTTACTATCTTCATAAATACTAAATATTTCATTATGACTTAAAGTATTATTATTTTTTGGATTATGTCGATAAACAGTAAAATCATAACCATCAAACTTATTTAATCCATCTTGAGTTCCAAACCAGATGAATCCCTGCTTATCTTGGAAAATAGTATTTACTGTACTTTGAGATAAACCTTCATCAAGTGAAAAATTTTGAAATTTAAGTTCTTGAGCTGATAAATTTATAATTGCAAAAATAAATATGAGAATAATGGATATTTTCATTGTTTTTTATAAAGACATTATGCTAAATTAATATATAAATTGTCATAGCATTAGTTTATTTTTATGAGGTATAGGTTGTAACTTTAAGAAAACGATATATATCTAAATTAGATGATAAAGATTAAGATGGCAATTGACTCTATAGAATTAGTAGAGATACTAAATTTTTAGATGTGTGAAACGGTAGGAATAATGTAGGAGATCGTCCCATGTTATTATCACGCACTTGTGTTTTTTTATTGATAATTAACTTTAGTTGTGTCATTGTAGATGATATTACTAATACATTTGGTTATCAAACAGTGGAACTTGCAGCTAAAGACGATTCTCGTCGCCAAAACACTCCTCAAAGAGAAGGAGATGCTAATGCTGCAGAAAACGATAATAAAAGAAAGAAAGAGGAAAAAAAAGATAAAAAGAACCAATATTCTGTTTGAGCTTTAAAATATTAAGGAAGAATTAGTTCTTCCTTTACGGTATTAAAAATCTTTTGGTGTACAATTAAGTGTCTTGCTCTTCAAGAAGCATTTCTACTTGTTTAGTACAACCTTTTTCTTTCATCCACTCTATTTGTTGAACAACTTCTGACAATTCAGATGGTATTGCATTTAAAATTACTGAATAAGAACTAGCACCATTACGATTACTAAACCCAATTGAGTAGTTATCACCTGATATAAGTGGAACTTCTCCTATTGGCCAAGGTATTGTTATATCTGAAACTTGCCATCTTTTAGTTATTTTTTGTTTAGTTGTAAGATTCTTTATTGTTACAAAATTAAAGCCTTCAGTACGTTTAGCTGGGGGTAACCATAAGCTAACTTCATTAGGAGCAGTGTAACAAAAAGCATCCATCTTACATATACTAACTGCCCAAATATTAGGTGGAGTACCACAACCAATTCCACGTCTACGAGTATCAAATTTTTCTGTTAATTTAATCGGCTCATAAGATGAAGAAACTTGGGTCAGTTCTGTTGCCATTGTAGTATTAAAACTAAATAACAAAATTAAGATTAACATAATATCTCCTAATAATTTATCTTAAATCTTACATTTATAAAACACTTGATGGTTAACATGCTATTGCAAGCTATAGTAACTCAATTGCCATGCCAACCTGCTTATAATATTATCATAATATCATTCCTTGAGCGAATTTTTAGTTTAACTAAACAAATAGGGCACTTGACAAAAATATAGCACTTGAAAATTTAATAACATTTCTGGTATTATTTTTAGTTAATAGGAAATTGCGAAAATAAGGTTTTTAAATACCATTATAGTGGCGATAAATGGCATTGTTATAATATTCCATTTATTAAATACTTGTATTATGACCATATATTCAAAAAAATTAAAATTGCAGTACTTACACAAAACCACTAGTGGTTCACATGCAATAAAAGTTTATGATCCTATATTGAAATCTAGTATATTTACAAAACTTATTCGTATTTGCTTATTTTTAATAGTTATTTTGGTAATATTGTTTACTTTTAATCGGTATCATATTGGACAGTTATTAGATTTGGTTATTATACAAAACATTGAAAACAAAACTTTTTCTAGTTCTAAGGAAAATTATCTGATAGATAAAGAATCTACGATTGAAAAAACAGAATTAAATAATTTTCATCGTGTTAGATTCGTTTCTATACATGATGATACTGAATTGGAAGAATATGATTCTAATGAAGCCTCAAAAACAAAATATTTTTTAGCACGAGTTGATAATCCAATAAGTCAAGTATCGTACCAAAAGTTATTAGAGCCTGAATTAATTTTTAAAAATGTACAAACTTCATCAAGAAATATAGCTTTAAAATTGGAACAATGTGAACAATATTTTAATGCTAACCATTTAACAACTGGTAAACAAGGCACTGCTCTTGATTGTTATCAACAAATGTTAATTTTAAATCCAACTAATATTTTGGCAAAAAAAGGATTAAATAAAATTGAACAACGTTATCAACAATGGGCAGAAACAGCTATTAACAAGGGAAATTTAAAAAAAGCCCATGATTATATCAAACGTTTACAAAAAGTTAACCGAAAATCAATAGCATTACCTAAACTTCGTCGCTTACTTGCAAGTTCTAAAACGTTACCAACAAAGAATACTCAACGTAAATTACAATCTTCTAATAAAAAAGTTGTAAAAAAATCGTCACATTCTACCAAAAAAATATCAAAACGATGTAATGATATATTTTTTCAAGAGTCATTGGGTATTAGAGCTTTAACTAGTGAGCAGAAACGGATTAAGCAACAATATTGTAAATAAGATTGTTGTTATCTAACAATCGAAACAATCAACCTTTGGTATTTTAGATTATATCCTGTGATTATTAGGTAAGTTATTAATACTAAAATAATTAATTTGATTTCAAGCGTAGTTTGTATTTTTAACTCAAAAATAATTATTAATTTTTCATATAACAATGTTTAAATTTAGATTAATTATCTTCGTATTAGTAACTGTTATTCTTTCTTCGTGTTCATCTACTCCAAATAAAGAATCTAATTATTTAGAATTTAAAACTGGTATTACCCAACTTATTAATTCATTAATTTCTGATTTACAAAGGTTTAATATATTTGTAGATACCATTGTATTAAATCCATTTTTAGATATTGATAATGGTCAAATTATACAGGCTAGTTTGGATATTGAGAAACTAATGATTGCAGAGGTAAAATCTAATTTTTATGAAATTAATTTAGTTAGAATTTCTCCACAAGCATTAACTAATGCCAAATATGTTCTTAATGGAATTATCGTACATGAAACAAATAAATCTGCCTCAAAAAAACATTATAAAATATCTGCATCTATTGTAGATTTAACGACCAATTTAGTAGTAACTAAGCGTACAGTATATATTCAAAATTCTGGGTTAAATTATAAACCAACACCTAGTTATCAAGATAATCCAATGTATTTTAAAGGTAAAATATTACAAGATATTATTTCAAGTGTGACAAGTCCAATTGGTAATAAAGTAGATACTGACTATTATAATTTTATAGAAATTAAAGCATTGCTAATTACCGCCCAAACTGCTTATGACAATGGAAAATATAAACAAGCATATAAATTATTTAATAATATTTTAAAAAAACCAGGGGGCAAAATTATAGAAATTTATGGTGGTTTATATGCAGTTGCTTTTAAGTTGGGAAATTTGAAAGAAGCTGAAACTAATTTCGGTAAAATGGTAGATATTGGTATGCGGCAAGGAATTTTACCCGTTAAATTTTTATTTAAAACTAATTTAACCGATTTTTTAGATATTCCTGAATTGAAACAACAGTATAATATATGGTTGCAACAAATCAGTAAATATTTAAGAATTAATTCTGATATTTGTATCCATATTATTGGACATACAAGTATTTCTGGTTCATATAAATATAATAAAGTTTTATCTAAATCCAGAGCCAATAATATTCAAAAAAGAATGAGTAAAATATTTCGTGGAATTATACAACGTTCTAAAACTATAGGCAAAGGTTCTGATGAAATAATTGTTGGAACTAAACCTGATAGTAATGAAAATGCAATTGATCGACGAGTTGAATTTAAAATTGTCGATTGTTGGAATTGAATAAATTTAATGTAAGCTTTAGCTGAAAAAATAGTATTATAATTTAGGTGAAGTATTTATTGATTAACATAGTGACGTAACCAAGGCATCAGATCACTAGGCAATAATCCTCTTTCACCTTCTAATGCAGCTTGATCAGCAGCTTTACCATGAATGTAAGTTCCAAAAGTTGCAGCGTCATAAGTAGATAACCCCTGAGCTAGTAAGCCGGCAATTACTCCTGTTAGTACATCGCCCATACCACCACAAGCCATGCCTGGATTACCTGAACTACAAATACTAATAGAATTATTTGAGCCAGCAATTAGAGTTCCAGCTCCTTTAAGGACGCAAACATTACCAAATCTTATTTGTAACGCTCGTATGGCAGCAAACCTATCATTTTGAATTGTATTAGTTGAGGTTTCCAATAAACGGGCTGCTTCACCAGGGTGAGGAGTTAGTACGCTTTTAACAAAACGAAATGGAGTTTTGGCTAGTAAATTAAGAGCATCAGCATCTACAACCACTGGTTTTACTACATCTTTAACCGTTTCTAACATAGCTCTGGCCCATAGAGATTGACCGAGTCCAGGCCCGATTGCAATAACACTAGCTTTATCTAATAATGGGATTAATTCTTCCGGAGTTTCTATACCATACATCATAATCTCAGGACAATTAAGATTCAATATAGTAGCATGAATATTACGAGTTGCGATACTCACTAATCCTGCCCCAACTCTGCTTGCGGCTTTGGCAGCTAAACGAACTGCTCCTGTCATACCACTATCACCACCTATTACTAAAACATGGCCAAAATTGCCTTTATGAGCGATACGAGATCGTTTAGGTAGTAGTCTATCTCTATCAAATCGTACTATATTAGTTTTTACTTGCTTATAAGCTATATCAGGAATTTGTAAATTATTAAAATAAATTTTCCCACAATATTCTGGGCCGGCCCCAGTAAATAATCCTTGTTTTAACCCAATAAAACTAACAGTTGCATTAGCTTGTACTGCTATCCCCAAAACTCTACCAGTATCAGCATGTAAACCTGATGGAATATCCACTGATAAAACTTGACAATCACAATTATTAATAGCTTCTATCACTTCCCACCATTGGCCTCGTAATTTCCGATTAATCCCAGTTCCAAATAAAGCATCTACAATAATATCAACAATAGTTAATTTTTTGGCTGTGAATACTTGTGCAACTAAACCAACATTTACCATAGCTTCAAATGCAGTTAAAGCATCATTTCTAAGCTTGGATGTATTGCCTATTTGCAAAACTGTTACATCATAACCAGCTAAGTATGCTAAACGAGCCAAAACATAACCATCACCACTATTATTACCAATTCCACATAATACAGCTATACGACGTGCTTGAGGCCAATGGGATTGCAATATTTCAAAAGTGACGCTGCCAGCTCGTTCCATTAAACAAGTACCTGGAATTCCTATTTCTTCAATAGTTATTCGGTCAATTTCTCGAACTTGACTAGCACTGTAAAGCGATATAGGTAAAGATTCCATCATGGCTATTTTAAAGTTATTTCAATTCCTTGCAAAAATATTTACGATAATATTTTAGTTCTTCAATTGAATCGTATATATCATATATAGCAAGATGTTTGGATTCTTTTTTAAATTCTGGTAAGGTAGGCAACCAACGTTTAGCTAATTCTTTAAAAGTGCTAACATCTACATGACGATAATGGAAGTATTTTTCCAATTTTGGCATATAGTTATATAAAAAACGTCTATCTTGACAAACGGTATTACCACACATAGGTGAAATATTAGCAGGAATATGTTGTTGCAAAAAATCCAAGGTAAGTTGTTCAGCAGTTTTAATACTAACTTTACTTTGACGTACTCGTTCAATTAAACCGGAAGCTCCATGATGTTTGGTATTCCATTCATCCATGATTGCTAAAACTGTATCGCTGTGATGAATTGCCATAACTGGGCCTGCTTTAATAACATTAAGATTACCGTCTGTCACTACAGTCGCAATTTCTATGATGGTATCGTAGTTAGGATCGAGTCCGGTCATCTCCAAATCGATCCAGATTAAATTATTGGAATTTTGTGGCATATATACTTATGTTTTAGTTCTAATTCCCATGTTCCGATATGGGAATGTATACGATGACGCTCCAGCGTCATTTCAAATATTCAATACAATGGTAACATTTTTCTATACTGGAGCATGGAAATAAAAATTACTATGAATGAACTTACTTTAATTT
>DRQV01000158.1 GCA_011371325.1 Thioploca sp. | reverse complement strand
AAATATCACGAACTTTACCTTTTTTTAATAGTGGTAAACTATGTAACTTCGATTCAAATAAAATCATTGTGTTTTAATAAATGACTATTGTATAATTAGCAGTTATCTAATTTATTAGATTATATGCACTCACGAACTTTAATTAAACATAACAAAATTGTGCGATTTTACCAAATTATTATTTTTTTATTATCTTTAAGCATCATTGTTCCAGTAGTTGCAAAACATGATGAATTTAAAATATGCCGGCCTTTTAATGAAGTTGCTCCACCACGTCCTCCGCTATTAACCATGAGCGATAAAATACAAATAGAGG
The DNA here is from genome assembly GCA_011371325.1 of Thioploca sp. Lineage (GTDB taxonomy): Bacteria > Pseudomonadota > Gammaproteobacteria > Beggiatoales > Beggiatoaceae > DRQV01. The sequence continues at coordinate 8,397 of DRQV01000158.1, read as the reverse complement.
CTAATGATGTAACTGTGCAAGAAAAACTTGGCACTTCAACTTTTAATGGTGATGTATTTATTCAAAGAGCTAATCAAATCATGATTACTCAACAAGCAATTTATAATCGTAATAATGATGTCATAAATGCTAATCAAAACTTTACCTATTGGGATGAAAATTTTGTCATTAGCGGTTCTTCTATCCAATTACATACTAAAGAACAAGGCATAATGTCAGATGTAGAATACTGGTTATTAAACCATAGAGCAAGAGGACAAGCCAAAAAAGTTGTTAAAGAATCTCAAAATATAATCCATTTAGAACAAACTCGTTATACTACTTGTGATTTACATAAAGAAATTTGGTATTTATCAACTGATACTATGACCTTGGATAATCTCAAAGAAGAGGGGACAGCAACTCACGCTACCGTACATATATTAGGAGTACCGGTATTTTACTTTCCATATTTATCATTTCCACTTGGAGAAAAACGTAAATCTGGTTTTTTAGCACCTAATATGGGTAGTTCAGATGAAACTGGTACTGAATTTAGCATTCCCTATTATTTAAATTTAGCTCCAAATTACGATGCTACAATTACTCCACGTATTATGTCACGACGTGGTTTATTAATGGAAACGGAATTGCGTTATTTAACTGCTAAAAATGAAGGTCAGTTAGAAGTTGAATATTTGCCTAATGATAGTGCTTCGGGCAAAAATCGTTCATTATTTGTATTTAAACATCAGGGTTATATTAATAAAAATTGGCTTACCAATTTTAATGTTAATAAAGTTTCTGATACACGTTATTTTGAGGAATTGGGTACTAATCTCAGCGTTGCAAGTGTTACTCATTTAGAACAGAGAGGAGATTTGTATTATATGGGTAATGGCTGGCTTGGAATTGGTAGAGTACAAATGTTTCAAACTTTAAGCGATAATCCAGCTGCTCGCCCTTATCAACGTTTGCCACAGTTATTATTTAAAACGGTTTTACCAGAAGCCAATCAGCGTTTAAATGTAAAATTAAATGCCGAATTAGTACGATTTGACCGTAATACAGAAATTGTTGACACACCAATTGGGAATCGACTAGATTTAAAATCTGATTTTAGCTGGCCACAACGTACTGCAGGGACTTTTATAATTCCAAAATTGGCATTTCGTTATACTAGTTATAATTTAGATAATGTTAAAACGGGTAATAGTAATCCAGACCGATTATTATATACTTTCAGCACTGATAGTGGTTTATTTTTTGAACGTAATATTTTACTGAATAAAAATTTAGTTCAAACTTTAGAACCAAGAATTTTTTATCGTTATACTCCTTATAAGGATCAATCTAATATTCCAATTTTTGATACTTCTCATTATGATTTATCATTTTCACAACTATTTAGAGATAACAACTTTAGTAGTGCTGATCGAGTTGATGATAACCATCAAGTTAGTTTGGGAGTTACTTCACGTTTATTAGATAACAGAACAGGAGCAGAAAGACTACGATTGAGTATGGGAGAAGCTTTTTATTTTAACGATAGACAAGTTACTTTACCGAATAAATTGGAAAAAATAGAATCTTCCTCCAATGTAATTGTAGAATTAACTTCTCAGTTTACTAAGAAATGGCGAGCTTCATCCACAGTTCGGTTTGATCCTCATAACGATAATACTGAACATACCGTAATTCGTATGCGTTATCATTCTGATTCAGAACGAATATTAAATCTATCTTATCGACTACGAGAACCTTCCATAGAACAAACAGATATATCATTTCACTGGAAATTGGATTCAAGATGGAAAATTTTAGGACGTTGGAATTATTCATTGCCAGATGAAAAAACTTTAGAAACTTTTACTGGAATAGAATATAGCAGTTGTTGCTGGGCAATACGTGGAATTACTCGTCGCTATTTAAACAGTGTTGATGGTTCAGGATACTTAAATGGCTTTTTCATCCAATTTCAATTAAAAGGATTGGGTAATGTTGGTTCAAAAGCTAGTTCATTTTTAGAAGAACGTATTCCTGGTTATTACGATGATTTTTGATATATAAGTATTTTGGAATCCAAAGTTTATCTAGATAATTGGATTCCATACTAAAAACTTAATGTTTCAACCCATATTCTAAACTACCTTTATTATACTTAATACTTGTAACTTGCTGAGTTTTAATATGTCTAGTAAATTCAAAAAAGCAACCTATATCTTCCTGTTCTTCTAATACTTCATTATATACTTGCTGCATACTAAAACTATGTGTAGTGGCAAATATTTGAATATTAAATTGAATCGCTAATTTAAATAACATACGCCATAAATCTTTTCGTTTGCTATCATGAATACCATTTTCAATTTCATCAATTAGTAGAATACCATTTTGATTATCTATTAACTGCAAAATCATATTAGCTATCCGGCTCAACGCCTCACCAAATAAAGATAAAGGAAACGTTTTACCATTATTTTTAGTTAAATAAATAGCAGGTTTACCAATAGTAAATGTATTAACATCCACTATTGAAGAATCAACGAGTTGAAAAGCCTTTTTAATTTTATCAGCATGTCCTTGCATAAAACATCTATCATATTGTTCAGCAAGACTTATGTTTGTCACTGAGGTTGAGTTGGAAATAAAACCAATTTTCTTAAAGTTAACATGCTCAGGTATTTTATTAGTTTTAATCCAAACTCCTTCTGAATGTGCAACTAAAGAAAATAATGGGACTGCATGTTTACCAGTTTCGTGAGCTACAATATTTAATACTGAAAATGCAGCATCTTTACTATGCAATACTAAATCAGATAGTTTTTGCTGTTCGTCAACACATTCTGAAGCAAAAATTATTTTGAGTAAATCTTTTTTTGATGGTGTAAATAGTTCTAATAAATTAGCAACATTATTGTCACAAACTGATCTTATAGTAACAATTGCATTTTGATCTTGATTAAAAAATAGATTTTCCCATGCTTTTTCAGGTGCTGCTTTTAACACCTCCTTATCAGTTCCTCTCATTTGCATTACAGTAAGTACTTGAGGAGAATGACTTAAATGTAAAGCTTCCAAAAATGAAGTTTTACCTACATTATTTTTACCACCTATCAAATTAACTTGATGAAAACCGGAAAATGTTGAAGTTCCAAAACATCTAAAATTTTCAATTTCAATTTCTTTAATCATTATTAAATAATCATTCCACTATATAAAAATATCAAAAACAATAAAAAATATCAATTACTTATTCTATATAATAATAGTATATTAAATTGAGAAATACTATATTTATTTTCAAATTCTTTCTTGTATTTATCATTATAAATATTATCGTAACAAATGTCGTACTGACGATCAACCTCATGATGATCTTTCCTAAATAGTTAAAATGAATGATATGGAAGTAGCAAATATTGAACTTAAGAAGTTTAAAAAAACTTTAGATATGGTATTAGACTGTGTATTTATGTTTGATGCTAATACTTTTAAATTAATTTATGTAAATAAAGGAGTTACTAACCATTTAGGTTATGATAAACATGAATTATTAAATATGACTCTATTAGATATAAATCCATATTTAACTAAAAAACAAATTCAAACTTTTTTAACTCCTTTAACAAGTAATTTCAAACCATCACTTACTTTAGAAACCATACATCAACATAAAAATACTACTTTAATTCAAGTTGAAGCATTTTTTCAATATATTCAAGAAGAAGATTTTTTTATAGCAATAGTCCGTAATATTACCGAACGTAAACAAGCTGAAGCAAAATTACATCGAGATATAAAACAAGCTGAAAATATTAAAAAAACTGCTGAAATAGCAAATCAGGCTAAAACTGCTTTTTTGGCTAATGTCAGTCATGAATTACGTACCCCCCTTAATGGTATTTTAGGTTATACCCAGATTTTAAAACGTGATAAAAATTTAACCAAAAAACAAAAAGATAGTATTCAAACTATTCATCGTAGCGGTGAACATTTATTGACATTAATTAATGATATTTTAGATTTATCAAAGATTGAAGCTGGTAAATTAAATATAATACCAGTTGATTTTTATTTTTCTGCATTCTTGCAAGATATAGCTGATTTGATGAAAATGCGAGCAACTCAAAAAGGCTTAACTTTTAAATATGAAATTTTACACCCTTTACCAATTGCAGTTCGAGCTGACGAAAAAAGATTACGACAAGTTTTATTAAATTTATTAAGTAATGCAATTAAATTCACTAATGAAGGTGTTATTAGCTTTAGAATTATTTATTATAATGGTCGAGTACGTTTTGAAATAGAAGATACTGGAATAGGAATTCCAACTGAACATTTAGATACAATTTTCTCATCATTTTATCAAATTGGTCATCAAAATCAGCAAGGTACTGGCTTAGGATTGTCTATTAGTAAGCAATTGGTAGAGATGATGGATGGTCAATTATTAGTTTCTAGTTTATTAGGAAGTGGTAGCATTTTTTGGTTTGATATATTGCTTATGGAAGCTAAGGTTGTTGACGATTTATATCAGCCATATCAACATGGAACTATTATAGGCTATAAATCTACTGATAAAACTAGTTCGCCATTTAAAATTTTATTAATTGATGAAATATGGCAAAATAGGAGTTTTTTAGTTAATTTATTGAAAAATATTGGATTTATTGTATTTGAAGCCAATAATGGTAAAGAAGCTTTAGATTTAGCTATCAAAAATTTACCAAACGTGATTATCACTGATTTAATGATACCATATATGAATGGGTTTGAATTAGTACAAAAGGTACGTCAATTACCAGAATTACAAGAAGTTATAATATTTACTACATCTGCTGATATATTTGAACAACAAAGTTTGCAAATAGATTGTAATGAATTTTTTGCTAAACCAATTGATACGGAAATTTTATTAAATAAATTAGCTAAATATCTACCATTAGAGTGGGTTTTCGAAGATGTTGATGCCTCAATAGAAAATACCAATATTATTGGTCCTTCCACAGAACAAGCTACTATATTATTAAAATTAGTATTAGCTGGTAATGTTAAAAAAATTATTAATAATGTAAATCAATTAGAACAACAATATCCTGAATTAGCACAATTTACTACTGAAGCTAAAAAATTAGTAAGAAATTTTGCTATGTCTGAACTTAAAACATTTATTAAATTATATATTTAAGCTATTGGATATTTAAACCTCTTAAAATGAAGATTATGATATTTAAAAAATATTTAACCTAGAATCACAATCATTTTTAAATTTGATACTGGCATCATATTTAATTAAATTTCTAGTATTAGATAAAAGCTTAAGTTTGACTAAACAATCCATAATTACTTATAATCACTAATTTACAATTCTATAAATCATATTTTAAGTAAGGAAATTAAACCATGCCAATATATGTGGCAGCACCGAAAGAACAAGTGCTAACAGAGCAACGTGTGGCTTTAGTGCCGGACATTGCCAAGCGTTTGGAAAAACTTGGTGTGACCGTTATCATCGAAAAAGATATGGGTAAAGGAGCATATTTCGCTGATGCTGACTTTAACCAAATTGTTGAAAATTTAGAAGAACTTTATCAGAAAGCTAATATAATTCTCAAAGTTCAAGCTCCTACTTTGGAAGAAATTGAACAGATGCAGGAAGGTACGGTTTTAATTGGATTATTGAATCCATATCGTGATCCAGAAATAATTGCTAAATTGCGGGATAAGAAAATCACCAGTTTAGCAATGGAATTAGTACCACGAATTTCCCGAGCTCAATCGATGGATGTGTTGTCCTCGCAGGCTGCTATTGCTGGTTATAAAGCTGTCATTCGAGCTGCTGATTTAGCTAATATTTTCTTTCCCATGCTAACTACTGCTGCTGGTACAATTCGGCCGGCTAAAATTTTAGTTATCGGTGCTGGAGTAGCTGGTTTACAGGCGATTGCCACTGCTAGACGTTTGGGAGCAATGGTGGAAGGCTATGATGTGAGAGCTGCTACTAAAGAACAAGTGGAATCATTGGGGGCTAAGTTTGTTGATATTGAGATAAAAGCTGAAGGTTCAGGTGGTTATGCTCGGGAATTGACGGCTGAAGAAAGACAGCAACAACAGGATATTTTGGCTAAACATATTGCTGCCGCTAACGTGGTTATCACTACTGCTGCAATTCCAGGTCGTCCTTCACCAAAGATTATTACCACTGCAATGGTAGAAAATATGAAAGCTGGTTCAGTAATAATTGATTTAGCAGCTGAAGGTGGTGGTAATTGCGAATTGACTAAAGCAAATGAAACTGTCGTCCATCAAGGAGTTAAAATTCATGCTCCAACTAGATTACCTAGTGAAACTTCAGTTCATGCCAGTGAAATGTACGCCAAGAATTTATTTAATTTGCTATCATTGATGCTTAAAGATGGTGAATTAGCTATAGATTGGGAAGATGAAATTATTGCCGGTTGTGCTTTGACTCATGCCGGAGAGATTAAATATGCACCAGCAAAAGAGTTGGTAGAGGGAGCAAACTAATGATTGAAGGACTAGTCGCATTATATATTTTCATGTTAGCCGCATTTGTTGGCTATGAAGTAATTGCCAAAGTTCCAGTTATTTTACATACCCCATTGATGTCTGGCTCTAACTTTATTCACGGCATTGTGTTGGTAGGAGCGATGATTGCGTTGGGACATGCTGATACCAATTTAGAGAAAGCTATTGGTTTTATCGGAGTAATGTTAGCTACTGGTAATGCTGTTGGTGGTTATTTTGTGACAGAAAGAATGTTGGAAATGTTTAAAACCAGCAAAGGAGATAAATAAGTGATTGATAATTGGCAAACTTTCTTGATTGAAGGGATTTATTTTCTGGCGGCAATTTTATTTATTTTAGGACTCAAAAAAATGAGTTCGCCAGTGACAGCTCGAGGTGGGATTATTTGGGCTGGAGTTGGTATGATATTAGCTACTTTAGCCACCTTTTTAACTCCACATCTTAGCAATTTAGATTTAATTGTAATAGCTATTATTCTTGGTGCTACCCCGGCTTGGTGGTCGGCTAAAAAAGTAGCGATGGCAAATATGCCGCAGATGATTGCGTTATATAATGGGATGGGTGGTGGTGCTGCTGCTGCGATTGCTGGAGTGGAATTGATTAGAGCTAGTGCTGGTCATGAGTTATCAAATACCGTACAAACTTTAGCGGTATTGGGAGCTATCATTGGTACTATATCCTTCTCTGGTTCTATCATCGCTTTTGCTAAATTACAAGGTTTAATCAAGAAGTCTTTACTGTTTAATAAACAACAGATTATCAACTTAGGTTTATTTGTCTTCCTTTTAGTTTTGGGAGCAGTAATAGTTTATATAGGCTCAGTGCCAGTCATAGTTATTATCCTATTCTTCCTAGTGGCATTGGTATTTGGAGTGTTGGTAACAGTACCAATTGGTGGGGCGGATATGCCAGTGGTAATTTCGTTATTTAATGCTTTAACTGGATTAGCAGTAGCATTTGAAGGCTTTGTATTGAGCAATGCAGCTATGATTATCGCTGGTACAGTGGTTGGAGCGGCTGGAACTTTGTTGACCCAATTGATGGCGAGAGCTATGAACCGTCCAATCAGCAATGTATTGTTCAGTGGTTTCGGAGCTGCTGAAGGTCAGGAAGCTAGTGATAATGCTGGGATAGAAGGTAGTCTAAAACCAATCGATGCTACTGATGCGGCAATTATGATGGCCTATGCAGAACAGGTTATTATTGTACCCGGCTATGGTATGGCTGTAGCTCAGGCTCAACATAAGATTTGGGAATTAACTCGGGCTTTGATTGAGCGGGATGTACGGGTTAAGTTTGCGATTCATCCAGTAGCGGGACGGATGCCAGGGCATATGAATGTGCTGTTAGCTGAAGCTGGCGTGCCATACGATATTATCTTTGATTTGGAAGAGATTAATGCTGAGTTTGAGCAGTCGGATGTGGCGTTGGTGATTGGGGCTAATGATGTGGTGAATCCAATTGCTCGTACTGATCCAAATAGTCCGATTTACGGTATGCCGATTCTAAGTGTAGATAAGGCTAAGAATGTGGTAGTTATTAAGCGTGGTAAGGGTACTGGTTTCTCTGGAGTGGAGAACCATCTGTTTTATGCTGATAATACTCGTATGTTGTATGGCGATGGGCAGAAAATGGCTGGGGAACTTCTTCAAGGAATTAAGGAGTTGTAGGGTAAAATGGGTGGGTGAATTTCATCCACCTATAGCGAGTTGAAGCATATGAATAAATTAAACGCAGTTTACCAAAAAGATTTTTATAGTTGGCTAATGCAAAATGCTGAGTTAATTCGGCAAGGTAAGCTTTCTGAAATTGATTCTAATAACCTCATTGAAGAATTAGAAAGTATGGGCAGAAGTGAAAAACGTG
>DRQV01000157.1 GCA_011371325.1 Thioploca sp. | reverse complement strand
TGTTTTAGCTTCGGTTAATAAAGTCACTTCTGGTAGAGGATCAGGAACTTTTCCATTAGGCAGTTTGGCAATAGTATTAGCTAATTTTTCAGCTGCTTTTCTATCCAAAGCTCCAACTATTGAGATTAACGCATTATTAGCTATATAATATTGTTGGTGAAATTTTTGTAAATCCTCACGACTCAAAACAGTTACAGTTTCAATCGTCCCATCTGGTAAACTAGCATAAGGATGTTCTCCAAAAACTGCACCATAAAATGCCTTATTTGCAATATCGCTTGGAGATTGTTGTTGATATTTAAGAGCTGTCAACATTTGTTGTTTAACTCGTTCCAATGACTTTGCTTCAAAATCTGGTTTAGTCAATACTAAAGTTAACATTTCTAATGCTGGTTGTAATAATTCTGGTTCAATTAAGCTGCGAAGAGTAACTTTAGCCATATCTCTATCAACCGAATTAGCAAATTCAGCCCCCAAATTATCAAATTTTTCAGCTATTTGATCTGCCGAATAACCTCCAGCACCTTCATTTAATAAACTATTAGTTAATTTAGCTAGACCAGATTTATTACCATCTCTAGCACTTCCGGCATCAAATACTACTTCAATATTAACCATTGGTAAATCTGGAGCAGGAACAAAATAAACTCTAGTGCCGTTAGCTGTTTGCCAATGTTGAATAGTAGGAATAGCGGCTGCAAATTGGGCTATCAATAAACTAATAATTAGGATTATAGTTCTCATTTTTTAGCTCCAATTGGTTCTAATATAGCAACAGTTAAATGGTCTTCAATTAAATATTTGCGAGCTACCATCTGTACTTGTTCTGCGGTAACAGACTTAATATTAGCTAAATAATCATCAAATATTTGCCAGTCTAAACCTATAGTTTCTAATATCCCGATTTTCATTCCTTGATAAAATAACGAATCTAATTCATATACTTGAGATGCTCGTAATTTAGTTTTTACCATATCTAATTCTTTTTTATCTACCAGCGTATTTTTAAGTTGATTAATTTGGGCATAAATAGCAGTCTCCAATTCAGCTATTGTATGTTTGTCAGTTGGCACGCCTTCAATAGTAAATAAACTATCTAAACGTCCAAAAAGATTATAATTACTACCGACACTACTAGCAATTTGTTGCCCACGAACTAAATTTTTAGGTAAACGAGTACTATCACCACCGTCCAATAAATAGGATAATACTTCTAAAGCATAAACTTCCCATTCTTCTGAGCTGGTCGTCAAAGTTGGAGTTTTATAACCTATAATTAGATCAGGTAATTTTGCAGGACGCTTTATTTTAATGCGTTTAACCCCAAACTGTTCTACTTCAGGTCTAGAATTAGGTGCTTTAAGTTCACTAGGCTTTAAAGAACCAAAATACTGTTTGGCTAATTTTAAAACTACCTGTGGTTCAACATCACCAACAACAACTACAGTAGCATTATTAGGAGCATACCAACGTTGATACCAAGCTTGTAAATCGGCTAATTGTAGATTGCCAATATCGCTCATCCAACCAATGATAGGATTTTGATAAGGGCTAGTTTGAAAAGCAGTGGCACGAAAATATTCATATAATAAACTAGTAGGCATGTCATCAGTACGAGTACGGCGTTCTTCTTTTACAACTTCTCGTTCCTTAACAAATTCATCTTCAACCAGTATCAAGCCACGCATCCGATCCGCTTCCATTTCAAAACTAATCGGCAAGCGACTAGTTTCTATAGTTTGGAAATAGGCGGTATAGTCAGTCCCAGTAAAAGCATTTTGACTAGCTCCATTAACTGCCATAATGCGATTAAATTCACCAAGAGCATATTTTTCAGTCCCTTTAAACATCATATGCTCTAACATATGCGACAAACCAGTTTTGCCTTCTTGTTCGTAACTAGCACCAACTTTGTACCAAACTTGACTCACAGCAACTGGAGCTCGATGATCTTCCTTGACTATTAATTTTAAGCCGTTGTCCAAAGTAAACTCATGAACTTGTCCTGCCAATAAATTTGTTGAAGAAAAAAATAGAATGGTAAATTGCAAGTATTTATAGAACATTTATAATTATTAACCTTTTTAAAAATATCTAAGATTGATGAGTCAGCTTATTATAAATTACCAATCTGCAAGAATTTTTAGACCTGTTATTCTTGGTAGATTGGTATAATCTATTTATAATTCAGCTAATTCCCAGTATTGGCTATCGTTATCGCTTGATTCTTGTTGAATTATCTTAGTAGTCTTCTTTGATACCGCCAACATTAAATTGTTTTGTTTACATTGAATAGCAAAACTACTGTCTGAAATTTTAATCAATTTCCATTTTTGATTGTCAGTACCATAACATTGATATTGATTTAACACACCTTCTTTATTATCAGAAGATGATATACCTAGACATTTTTTAGTTTTAGCTGAAAATATATAATAATATTCGCTATCATTACCGCCTAAAGGTTGAAAATACCACTGTTGATTTTTACCACCATTCCAAGTATCTTGTCCAACAGGAGTATTATTTTTAGCTGAGCCTTTAGGAATGTCTAAAAAATTACCATTATTTATTGATTTAATGCTATACATTTTTTTAGGTTGCAACTGACTTGATTTTAATTTTTCAGATTGTTGTAGCAATTCGCTCATTTTTTTTCTTGCATTATCAAGCGATTCTTCCAACTTCCGACATTTTTTCTGTTCAGCATTTAATTGGTTTGAGAAAGAGTCAGATTCTTGTTTAGATTCTTCTACTGATTTTTCAAGTTGCTGATATTTCTGCTGTTCAGTATTTAGTTTTTCAACAATAGTTGCCAGTTCCTGTTTGGAAGCTTCTAAAGACTTTTCAAGTTGCTGACGTTCATCATTCGATTTCTTAGCTAAATCCGCTAGTTCTTGTTTGGAAGCTTCTAAAGACTTTTCAAGCTGCTGACGTTCATCATTCGATTTCTTAGCTAAATCCGCTAGTTCTTGTTT
>DRQV01000156.1 GCA_011371325.1 Thioploca sp. | reverse complement strand
TGGATGTCAAAGGTAGTGATAGTAATGCTGCGTTAGCTTCTTTATTGAAAACACCCGTGATATTGGTGATTGATACAAAAGGTATGACACGTGGAATAGCACCACTATTATTAGGTTATCAACTGTTTGATAACACAATTAATATTACAGGAGTTATTTTTAATCAAGTTGGTGGAGAACGGCATGAAAATAAATTACGTAATGCAGTTGAATATCACACTGATATCAAAGTTATAGGTTCAGTGCGACGTGCCTCTGAATTAGAGATTAAAGAACGTCATTTAGGCTTAATTCCTAACAATGAAGATAACCAAGCTCAAATTAAAATTAATAAAATTGCTGATTTAATCGCTTTTCAAGTCGATCTTGACCAAATTATTCCTAAAAATATTAATACGACCTCCCCAATTTTTAATAATCAACCTAGTAATATTATTTTAGTAAAAATAGGAATTATTCGGGATGCAGCCTTTGCTTTTTACTATCCTGACGATTTAATTGCCTTACAAGCTGCTGGAGCTGAATTAATATTTATTGATGCAATACATGACTCTCATTTGCCAGCAATTGATGCTTTATTTATTGGTGGAGGCTTTCCAGAAACAAAAATGGCTGAACTAGCTAATAATGATAGTTTGAAACAAGATATTTACAATGCAATTGAACAAAAAATGCCTGTTTACGCTGAATGTGGTGGGCTTATGTATTTATCCCGTCAAATAACTTGGCAACAACAAAGCTATAAAATGGTGGGAATTTTACCTTTTGATACAATAATGGAAGTTCAACCCCAAGGTCGTGGTTATGTCCATCTAACTGAAACCGGACAAGGATTATGGCCAACATTAAACCCAATTAGTCAAGATTTTTATGCTCATGAATTTCATTATTCACGAGTAGTTAATTTACCAACTGATTTAAAATTTGCTTACCAAGTATTGCGTGGCGAAGGTTTAGATGGTAAACATGATGGAATTATTTATAAAAATACTTTAGCCAGTTATGCTCATTTGCATGATGTAAAAAGCAATCATTGGACTAAAAGATTTGTCAAATTTATTCATTCTCATAAAATAGGAGAAACAAATGCTTAGCGTTACTAAGAAAGCTGCTGCTCAAATTTTACAGGCTTCTAAAGATGGAGATATGCAAGGAATGGCTTTACGACTTGCTCCTTATACCAAAAAAGATGGTAGTATTGAATATAATAAAATGGGATTTGATACTATCAAAGATGATGATATAAAAATTAATTGTGATGGGATCGACGTTGTATATGAAAAAAATTATCAAAACTTGTTACAAGATGCAGTAATGGATTTTGTGGAAATTGAAGCTGGCAAATTTAGCTTTATTTTTCTTAATCCCAATGATCCAAATTATATTCCACCAAAAAATAACTAATATCTAGTTTTATATTATCCATTGGAAAACGTTTCATATTAAAACTATACTATGATAAGTCAATAAACTATTAAAAATTTAGTATAATTACATTGTTTAAATATTATTAAGCTAAATAGTAATTTTAAAAATTATCAGCAAAATATACGTTAATTTTTAATGCTATAATAGCAATGGTATTACATATTTTTTGATAAAACTTTATTTGGGAATCTTAATGAAATTACACTATATAACCATCATTACGATGGGTTTGCTTGCCGTTCAAGTATCTGCTGAAGAAGTTAAAACTACTAAAGCAAATGATACGTTAACCACTAAACAAGATAAAATTAGCTATATTTTCGGGCATAATATCGGTAAAAACATGAGTCAACAAGGCATAGAAATCAATATGGATGCCCTGTTTCAAGGAATGAAAGATGGTTTTTCTAATGGTGAATCTAAAATAAACATCGAAGAAATGACCAAATTAATGCAGGATTTTAGGAAAGAAATGACTGTTAAAAAGGCAGAAAAAAAGAAGTTACAATCTGCACAAAATTCTAAGGAAGGTAAAGAATTTTTAGCTGAAAATGCTAAAAAAGATGGAGTTGTTGTCCTTCCTAGCGGTTTGCAATATAAAGTAATTACCCCTGGTACTGGTAATATTCCTAAGGCTGGTGATAAAGTAAAAACTAATTATCGTGGTAATTTAATTAATGGAACTGAATTTGATAGTTCTTATAAACGCAATAAACCTACTATATTTCCAGTTAATGGAGTTATTGCTGGTTGGACTGAAGCATTACAATTAATGAAAGAAGGGGCAAAATGGCAATTGTTCGTTCCTAGCAACTTGGCTTATGGAGAAAGAGGAGCTGGGAGTAAAATCGGGCCTAATGCAACTTTGATATTTGAAATCGAATTAATTGAAATAGTTGCAAAATAGTTATTAAATCGTTTGAACATTGTTGAAATGGTTTTAATTACTAGCTGATATTACATAAATTTTGCAATTGGGTAATATCAGGTAGTTTTAACCTATTGGCATCACAACTAGACTCATCCATAAATATTCAGCTAACTTTTTTACCGACTTTGGCTAAACTATTAATTGTGACGGTAATATTGGGAATGATATTGTAGCATTTTAAAGCAAACTTTTATAATCGTTATGAATTTTGGTTAACTCGAATTCCTTTAATTATGTAGCTATTAATCATTGTAGGAATTATTCTACAAAATTGGCAAGAAATGCCCTATTTTATTAACCAAACTAGATTGCCAGCATTATTATTAGCAACTTTGATACTTAATTATAGGATATTTCTTTGCCCGATCTTATCTGTTTTGATTAAATTATGATAACAAAATCATATGTTTAATATATGCGTAATAATATCCTGCAAATTTTAGCAAATATTATAGCAACTTTATTTATAGCAGTCTTTTTATTTATATTAGAATTTGACCCAAACGATTACAAACAGCAACTAACTGAATTGATTAAAAATCAAACTGGCAGAATCTTAAAGATTGAAGGCAACATTGCTTTAACATTATATCCGCAAATAAGTTTGGATATTGATGAAATAAGTTTCAGTGATTACTTGGCAGAATCTAAATTTGTTACAATTAATAAACTTAAATTAACTATTAAATTATTACCATTATTATATCAACACATTGAAATAGAGTCATTTTTTTTGGATAAACTAAACTTGGTACAGACTTTAGATAGCAATAATTGGGATGACTTGCTCAAACAAGAAACAACTACAGAAAAATCAAGCTTTTCAATTGTAGTAAACAATATAAAAATAAATAACGCTAATCTAAGCATTAATGATCAAGGCAAACTTTATACTATTTCCCAAGCAAATTTTACTATCTCTACAATAAATTCAGTCAAAATAATCAAATTTAATTCATCATTTACTGGAATTAACAAGTTTAACGGCCAAGTTGAACTAAATAGTAACCTTATCATTGATGAACCACATTACAAATTCATATCACTATTTTTATCAATACAAAGTGATACAATTCCAGCCAGTAAAATATTATTTAAGATTCCACAGATTGATTTAAATATAACGGAACAAGTTTTAAATATTAACCAATTAATTGGGCAAATTTTGGGGCTTAAATTAAATGGCCAGCTACAAATCAACCAGTTATTTTCTAAACCAATAGCAACGGGACAGATTAAATTAACTTCTGCCAATCTGCGTAAATTAGTAAAACATTTCCAGCCTGATTTAGAATTGCCAACAATACCGAAATTACAAAAAGTTAAATTAACTAGTGGGTTACAATATGTTACAGATAATATTACCTTAAATAATTTTCAACTAACAATAGATGATAATCGATTTCAAACTCCACAAATTAATTTAACTAAACAAACCATAGATTTACCAGAGTTTTTATTGCAAGTATTAGGAATAAATATTGACGGTAAATTAACGTTAACAAAAATATTTGACCAACCAGTTTTACAAGGTAAATTATTAGTAAACCCATTTAATCTACAACAATTATTAAAAACTTTAAATCAACCTGTAATCCAAGAACTACCCGGTTTACCCATGAACAAGGTTTCTTTACAAACTGAATTAAATATAACAACAACCAAGTTTATGTTTAAACAAGTTCAAGTTAAAGTTGATGACAATGAATTTACTAGTGGACAGATTGATTTTATTGATGATAAACTAAAGATAAACAGTTTTATAATCAAATTATTAGGTATAACAACTAGGGGTTATCTATCAATTTCACAGCATTCCCAACAAATACAAGGCTATTTGCAGGTAGAAAAATTTAATCCACGTAATTTATTCTCACGTTTAGCTCAGCAAATTCCTAATACTGCTGATCCAACAGTGTTACAAGCTCTACGATTGACAACTAATTTACAAGGCGATTTATCTAATTTAAATTTAAAAAATATGAAAATTACTTTAGATGATAGTAAATTACAAGGAAATATTAATCTTGCTGAGAAAATTACCTTTCAGTTCGAGATAGACGATATTGATATAAACCGCTACTTATTATCAAGTATGGATAAAAACCAAGATAATTCATCTAACGACCCAATAAAAATGTTAAAAACATTGGATATTAATGGTATTCTAAAGTTTAAAAGTTTAAAAATTATTGGTATGGAAATCAAAGATATTCATTTTAAAGTCATAACCGGTGAGAATGGAAAAATTCGGATATATCCAAAATTTTTTAATAAATAGTTGTTTATAAACCTTGAATGTAAAACTATGCCTTGTTTTGATATTTATGTAGGAGGTAAGTTATCCACTATGAATTCAGTTTGCTACAGGGATGTAATTCGTAAACTCATTATATCCTACATAAAATCCGTAATTAATTGTGTAGATTAGTTAATTTTACGTTGTTAATACAATCAACTATCTTTATAAACGTTCTTCGTAAATTGATAATAATGCTGGTACTGCTAATAATACTAATACAGTTGAAAACATTAGACCAAATGCAATTGAGGTGGCCATTGGAATTAAAAATTGGGCTTGCATGGAAGTTTCAAATAATAATGGCATTAAACCAAAAATTGTGGTTAATGAAGTTAATAGAACTGCTCGTAATCGTTGACAGGAAGCTTCGATTAAGGCTTCTCTAACTATCATCCCTTTTTTCCGTAAATGTTTATAAAATGTTACCAATACGATAGAGTCATTTACTACAATTCCAGATAAACCAAAGAAACCGAATAATGATAAAATGGTTAAGTCCAAATCCATAACCCAATGACCAAAAATGGCTCCAACTAAACCAAATGGAATTATCGTCATGACGATTAATGGCCAGCTATAAGAAGCAAATTGCCAAGCTAAAATAATATACATTAAACCTAAGGCAATTAACATTCCTCGCTTCATATCTCCCAAAGTTGTTGACTGATCAGCTGCTCTACCTTCCAAACTATAATTAACTCCATAACGAGCCATCAAATCTGGTAATAAATTTTTCTGTAAATTAGCTAGAATCTTATTGTTATTATTAATATTCTTATTGACATCGGCTGAAACTTCAGCAGCTAACTTACCATAAGAATGACGAATGGACTCAAAACCACGTTGAGTAGTTATTTTTACAGCGGTAGAAAATGGAATTGTACTACCATTAGGAAGTTGCAACATAAAATTTTCCAAGCTTGCTAAATTATAACGTTCATGATCTGGTAACATTACTCTAACCTCAACTTCATCTCGCCCATCTTGAAAAATTTGCACTAAATGGCCATCAAATGCTGCTCGTAATTGTTCACCAACTGATTCTATCGTTAAATTTAAAGCCATACCATAATCTGTCAAAGAATATAGCCATTGTTCTCTGCCATAAGGCATATCATCTTCAATTCCAGTTACTCCAGAAAAAGTGGTCAGTACATTTTTTAATTCTATTGCAGCAGCTTTTACTTTATCCGCATTATCACCATTTAAACGAATTTCAATATCTCGACCAGGTGGTCCACCACGTCGTTCGGTTATAGTTAAACTTTCTAAACCAGCTGGTTGGTTAATTTTAGCTTGCCAAGCTTTAATCAACTGATGATTTCTTACTGTACGAGTATCTGGCATGGTTAATTCAATCATTAATGAACCAAATTGCTCTCCCCAACGTTCGGTACCTTGAGCTGAACTTGCTCCACTATGTTTAACTAAGACAACTTTTAAAATATCTTCCCCTAATTCTGTAATGGTTGAATTTAAATCAGCTTCTAATTGGGTTAAAAACTTGTCAACTTGTTTGGGAGCAGTTCCAGAAACAAAGCTGGCATTAGCCATAATAATAGTTCCTTCTGGAGATGGAAATAAAGTAAAATTCATCCGGCCACTAATTAGCAGACCAATAGCCAGTATCATGGTAGATAACATACTGGCAATTAAACTCCAACGAAAATTAATGACTAGAATAATAAAGGGCCGAAAATATTTATCTCGAAATTTATTAAATCCAGAGTCTAATTTTTGTCTAAATTTACTAGGTTTTTCTTGTCTAAGCTTATTAAAGGTATGGCTTAAATGACCAGGGAGAACAAAAAAACATTCAATTAAAGAAGCAATTAGTACGCAGATCATTACAACTGGGATAGCATATAAAATATTTCCCATTCTACCGCCAATCATCATCAAAGGTAGAAAGGCTGAAATTGTAGTTAAAGAAGCGGCTGTTACCGGGGCCAACATGCGTTGAGCTCCACCTTCAGCCGCCAAAAAAGAGTTTTCACCAGTTTGAAAGTGAGTAAAACCGTCTTCTCCCACCACAATCGCATCATCAACTACTACTCCTAATGCCATGATCATCGCAAATAAACTGACCATATTGATACTGCCACCAGTCATATATAATACTGCCAACATACCCAGCAAAGAAATCGGAATTCCGGCGGCTACCCAAAAAGCTACTCGTCCATTGAGAAATAAAAATAATATGGCTACTACGAGTATTAAACCACCTAAACCATTTTTTAATAATAGAGAAATACGGTCACTGATAGCTTCCCAACGTTCACTATAAACCTTGAGCTGGATATTAGGCGGTAATTTAGGTTTTATTTTTTCTAGCCAATTATGAAGTATTTTAGCTGATTTTAATGAATCGCTAGTTTCAGTGCGAAATAATTTTAACTCAACTGCTGGCTTACCCTGGTAAGTTATCGTGGTTTTACCATTTTTAGGTCGACGTTCTATAATAGCAACATCATCTAATTTTACATAACGTCCAAATTTATCAGTAATTAATGGTAATTCACTAAAAGCTAATTCATTTCGTCGTTGTTCTAAACTACGCAATTGTCTAGCTACATCATTTCTGCCGATGGCTCCTGCTGGTATATCTTTACTAAAATTTTGGATTTGTCTGCTAATTTGAGGTAAAGTTAAACCTAATTCTTCCAGTTGCAACATTGATATTTGGATTGCCATTTCTTCTTTTGGCAAACCAGAGATTGTAATTTTACTAATTCCAGCCGCTAATAATTGATCTTCCATTTGATGGGCCAAATGTCGTAATTCATTTATATCATCAGGCCCAGTAATAAGTAAGTTAGCAATTGGATCATACAATACAATTCGACTAATTTTAGGTTTTTCAGAGGTGAGTGGTAAATTGCGGAGTAGATTGATTTTTTCCTTCACTTGATCCAAAGCCCAAGTCATGTCAGTATTTTCTTTATATTCCAACAAAATTGTCGCAAAACCATTGGTTGAAGTAGAGTTCATCTTGTTCAAACCATCAAGTATTCGTAATTCTTGCTCAATCGGTTTGGTAATAGATTTCTCCACATCTTCAGCAGTAGAACCATTCCAAACCACAGTAATAGTAATAATATCCAGCTCAAAGTTGGGTAAAAATTGGGTATTTAACTTACTTAATGCCCAAAAACCACTCATTACCATTATCATCATCAATAAATTAGCGGCAACTTTATGTTGGGCGAAAATACTGATTAGATTATGTTTTGTAGTTGGTTGCATTACTATTCAGACTAATTGAGTCAAAATATAGAATTTTTATTCTACTGCCACCGAAACGCTAATTAGACCAATTATATCTCCAGTTTCTAAACCATCTTTTTGAAAACCTAAAATATCCAATTCCCCTTTGGGTTTTCCATGACATGCTAAACATGCTGGCATGAGAAAAATAGGATCAAAATATCGATATATCTTTTGTTTCCCCATCATTGCAAATTCACCTTTAGGTTTTGCATCCGTTTGCATAAATTCTGTTAATATTTTCCTTTCTTTCTCGTCAGGAACATTACTAGGATGGCGATAATGTATAGACGGTTGTTTGGTCACAATTCCAGTTCTTGAATTAAACATTAACCCGGTTTCTCTAGCCCATTTAGCTGGCAAAAAATGTTTCCATTTTACCCCTTTAATATTAATTCTATCCTGATTATTATCAACACATTGCTTTCCTGCCCACAATAATTTATCTATAATACGTTGTTGGGTAGATGATATATCTATTAAATCTGCTTCAATGGAAGCCTGCCATTGTTTAAGAAATATATCTCCCGTAAAATTTTTATTACCAATATTTGGGTTAGTCAGTTTTCCCATTTGAGCAAATATAACCAGCCTACCTTTAGCAATAGCTTTTGCTATTAAAGCTGCTGTTGTTTCTGCTTCAGATTCTGTCACTTTTTCTAAAAATAAATATTCTGGATAACCACCCTGTGCAGCTATTCCAATTTCATCAATTGCATTCACAACTAAAGGTATAAATAGCAATATAACTAGCATCTTTTTCATAATTATTTCTTTATAGTAGGATTTACGTTTCAATCACTCGATTACTTTGGGAACTAGGTATAAACCATTTTCCACTTGAGGAGCAATAGCCTGAAAATGCTCACGTTGATTAGTCTCTGATACAATGTCTTCACGTAGTCTTGCTACAGCATCAAGTGGATGTGCCATTGGAATAATACCAGTAGTATCCACAGTATTCATTTGCTCAACAAACGATAAAATATCAGATAATTGCTGAGTATAAGTATCGATTTCTGACTCAGTTAATGCAATTTTCGCTAAATCAGCAATTTTTTCAATTTCTTCTTTTGGTAAGATC
>DRQV01000155.1 GCA_011371325.1 Thioploca sp. | reverse complement strand
TGAAACTGAGAGAAGAGCTTTAGCTGCTATTTCTTTGACCACTGATACCTCTAATCTTACTTCTATCGCTAATGATTATGCGTTTGAAAAAATTTTCTCTCGGCAAATTGAAGCTTTAGGCCAAGCTAAAGATATGTTATTAGCTATCAGTACTAGTGGTAATTCTCCTAATATATTGCAAGCCATCCAAACAGCTCATGATAGAAATTTGAACGTAATAGCTTTAACTGGTTATGATGGAGGAACTATTGGTAAAACATTAGTTTCGACTGATATAGAAATAAGAATTCCTAGCCAATCAACTGCCCGTATTCAAGAAGTGCATTTATTAGTTATTCATTGTTTATGTGATATAATTGACCAAACTTTGCAACAGGATTAAACATGCTTCCCACAATAGCTATTGTCGGCCGTCCAAATGTCGGTAAATCTACTTTATTCAATGCGTTAACAAAAACTCGTGATGCTCTAGTTGCGGATCAACCTGGTCTAACTCGAGATCGTAAATTTGGCCGAGGAATTGTTGGCGGTTATTGTTGGTTGATTGATACAGGTGGGCTTGGAGAAAAATCTGATGCAATGTTGGAACATATTACTCAACAGGCTTGGTTAGCTATTGAGGAAGCTGATAGTGTATTATTTTTAGTGGATGGACGTGGTGGTTTGACAGCAGCAGACGAAAATCTAGCTAATGAATTACGCAAACTTGAGACTCCAATTCATTTGGTTATAAACAAGGCAGAAGGAACACCGAAAGAAATAATCAGTGCTGAGTTTTATAGCTTGGGTTTGGATAAAATGCACGTTATTTCAGCAGCTCATCAAAGGGGAATTACTGATTTGATGATTAATGTATTGGAAGAATTTCCGAATGAAGAAGATTCTTTACCAGAAAATGATAAAAGTTTAAAAATAGCTGTGCTTGGCCGGCCAAATGTTGGTAAATCTACTCTAGTCAATCGTTTGTTAGGTTATGATCGAGTGATTACTTTTGATCAGCCTGGGACTACTCGGGATAGTATTTTTATTCCTTTTGAACAAGATGGTAAAACTTATACTCTGATAGACACTGCTGGAGTTAGAAAACGTTCTAAAATACATGAAACTGTTGAAAAATTTAGTGTTATTAAAGCATTGCAAGCTATCAGCGTTGCCAACATAGTAATCATGCTAATAGATGCCAAAGAAGGCATGACCGTGCAAGATACTAATTTATTAGGACATATCCTAGATAGTGGACGTGGTTTGATAATTGCGGTAAATAAATGGGATGGTTTAAAACATGATCATAGAGAACGAGTTAAATCTAACTTAGATAGAAAGCTACATTTTATTGATTTTGCCAAAATTCATTTTATTTCTGCTTTACATGGTTCTGGAGTCAATAAATTATTAGATACAGTCAATAATGTATGGCTATCTGCCAATAGAAAAATTCACACTCCAAGATTAAATGTTGTTTTACAAGATGCGGTAAAAGCACATTCCCCACCATTAAGACATGGCAGAAGAATAAAATTACGTTATATAAATCAAGCTGGTACTAACCCACCATTATTCATAATTCATGGTAATCAGGTTGAATCTTTGCCAAATGCCTATCAACGTTATTTAAAAAATTATTTTCGAGATGCGTTTAAATTAGAAGGTACTCCAATTCGATTAGATTTTAAACAAGGTGAAAACCCATTTGCCGGCAGAAAAAATATTTTAACTCCACATCAACAAAAGAAAAAACAACGTTTAATGAAGCATGTGAAGAAATAATATTTAAAAAGATGTGCTTAAAAAAATCATTAAATCAATACTATAGATTTGAAATTTATTCAGGATTTTGGGATTGGATAGATTATGTAAGAAACAAAGGAATTGTTGTTACCATAAATCAAGTAAATCAGGAAGATAAATTAAGTGATTGGATTAAAAAAAGTAAAAATCCCAAATATATGTAATAATTATGATATTGAATGGTGTAGTATTATTTAAAGTATTACATGATAAAAAAGTTAATTTTACATTTTACCCATCTTAAAATACCTAATTATCTATCAAATAATCATATATTTAACCGACTATGACAGTTTCCGAATTACGCCAAGCATTTTTAGATTATTTCGCCTCCAAAGGCCATACTATTGTTCCCAGCAGCCCATTAGTCCCTGCCAATGATCCAACTTTACTATTCACTAACGCTGGTATGGTGCAATTTAAAGACACCTTTCTAGGACTTGAATCACGCAATTATACCAGAGCAACTACCTGTCAACGCTGTGTTCGAGCTGGTGGTAAACATAATGACTTAGAAAACGTTGGTTATACCGCTCGCCATCATACCTTCTTTGAAATGTTAGGTAATTTTAGTTTTGGCGACTATTTCAAACGAGATGCAATTCAATTTGCTTGGGAATTTTTAACCGAAGTAATCAAATTACCACCAGAAAAACTTTGGATTACAGTTTATCAACAAGATGATGAAGCTGCCAATATTTGGCTAAAAGAGATAAAAATTGATCCAACTAGATTTTCTCGTTGTGGTGAAGATGATAATTTTTGGTCAATGGGAGATACTGGACCTTGTGGGCCTTGTTCAGAAATTTTTTATGATCATGGTTCGGAAATAGCTGGGGGACCACCAGGAACTCCAGAAGCAGATGGAGATCGGTATATTGAAATTTGGAATTTAGTTTTCATGCAATTTAACCGTGATTCCCAAGGGAATATAACTCCTCTACCGAAGCCTTCAGTCGATACTGGTATGGGTTTAGAACGATTAGCTACTATTTTACAAAATGTGCATAATAATTACGATATTGATTTATTTCAAAATATAATTAAAGATATAGCAACTTTAGCCAATTGTAATGACTTGACTAATAATTCCCTGCGAGTGATTGCCGATCATATTAGAGCGTGTAGTTTTTTAATTATTGATGGAATTGTGCCAGCCAATGAAGGTCGTGGCTATGTATTACGCCGTATAATTCGCAGAGCAATTCGGCATGGACATAAACTGGGATTAAGAGAAGTATTTTTTTATAATTTAGTTGGATTTTTAGAACAGCAAATGGGAGCAGTATATCCAGAATTATCCAAAAATCAAGAATTAGTGGCTCATATTTTAAAGCAAGAAGAAGAACGATTTGCTGACACTTTAGATCGAGGAATGGGTTTATTGGAACAAGAAATTACTAATTTAACCGATAAAACTTTATCTGGTCAACTAGTTTTTAAATTATACGATACTTATGGTTTTCCCACTGATTTGACTGCTGATATTGCCAGAGAACGTAATTTACAAGTAGATATGGTTGGTTTTGAAGCTGAAATGGCTCAACAACGTTCCCGTAGCAGTACTGCCAGTCAATTTGATTTGGATATGAGTCAAACAACTCAAGATATTGAATTAGAAAGTGAATTTATTGGTTATGAACATATTAGTTCATATAGTTTAGTGACAGCTATCTTTCATGCTGGTAAATTAGTAGAAAAACTAGATGCAGGGCAAGATGGACAGATAGTTTTACAACAAACTCCATTCTATGCCGAGTCTGGTGGACAAGTTGGTGATCAAGGCCAAATATTTGCTCGTAATTCAATGTTTATAGTAAATGATACTAAAAAAATGGGTCAAGCTAATGTTCATATTGGTAAAATGTCTTCAGGTAGCATTAAAATAGGAGAGCAGTTACTAACCCAAATTAATACTCAATTCCGTTTAGCTACTGCTCGTAATCATACTGCAACCCATTTATTACACGCTGCATTACGTCAAGTTCTCGGTGAACATGTAAAACAGAGAGGTTCTTTAGTAGCAATGGCAAGATTACGCTTTGATTTTTCTCATTTTGAACCAGTTACTAATGAACAATTGCTTCAGATAGAACGGATAGTTAATCAGCAAATTTTATTAAATACTCCAGTACAAACTGAAGTTATGGACTTGGAAACTGCGATGAATAGTGGGGCAACAGCTTTATTTGGGGAAAAATATTCACAACAGGTACGAGTGCTTTCTATCGGCAAATTTTCTACCGAATTATGCGGTGGTACTCACGTTAAGCGGATCGGCGATATTGGCTTGTTTAAAATTGTGACAGAAACTGGGATTGCAGCTGGAGTAAGACGGATTGAGGCTATTACGGGTGAGAAAGCATTAGATTGGATTACTAATATAGAAATAACTCTACAAAATATTAGTAATAATTTGAAAACTAATCTCGAATCTGTAGAAGAAAGAATTATTCAAATATTGGAACAAAATCGTAGTTTAGAAAAAGAGTTATCCCGATTGCAAGCCAAATTAGCTAATAGCCAAGGCTCTGATTTAGTTAATCAAGCTATTGAAATTAAAGGTATTAAATTATTAGCAACCTCCATAGATAATGTGGATATGAAACAGCTTCGCACTATTGCAGATCAGATAAAAAGTAAACTAGTCACAGGAGTAATTTTATTAGCTGGAATAAAAGATAATAGAATATCACTAGTTGCCGCAGTTACAGCTGATCTTACTAGTAAAATTAAAGCTGGAGATTTGATGAAATATATTGCTATTCAAGTTGGTGGTAAAGGTGGTGGCCGACCGGATATGGCTCAAGGTGGTGGTAGTGAATTGGATAAATTGCCAGCAACTTTGCAAAGTGTGACTGCTTGGGTGACAGAACGTTTGTAATTGAATGGTGATATTACGCAGAAAGCTATTTTTAAATAGGATGTATCATTATCAGGGCAACGGGATTACTCACACAGTGGTTTGGCAATTTTAATAACCACATATGAAAATTGTAAATCCCTTGTGGTTACCTTCATTGCTATTAAGAATGCATATGATAAACTATCTAAACTAATATCATCATATTAACCTTCTTAAATAAATACAGCACAATTTTTTAACTTAATAACTAACAAAGATATAGCCTTCCTATACAAATTATGTCAATTATAGAAAACATATTAGCTTTTATATTCGTCATCGGTATTTTGGTAACTGTGCATGAATTTGGTCATTATTGGGTAGCACGTCTTTTAAGAGTAAAAATTTTACGTTTTTCAATTGGATTTGGCCATCCATTATGGTCACGTTGCTTTGGTAAGGATAAAACTGAATTTGTAATAGCTACCATTCCTCTAGGTGGCTACGTTAAAATGTTAGATGAACGGGAAGATGAAGTTGCTCCAGAAGAAGTTCATCGAGCATTTAATAGACAATCATTAAAAGTACGTTCGGCTATCGTCTTTGCAGGTCCTTTATTTAACTTTATTTTTGCAATTATTGTTTACGCAATGATGTATATGATTGGAATAACTGGAATGAAAGCCTTTGTGGGCGATATTGAACCACAAAGTATAGCCGAACAATCTGGGTTTCAATCTGGTTATCAAATTATAGCAGTGAATGATAAGCCAACTTTGCACTGGGAAAGTATTATTCAAACCACTTTAGAACAAGTTTTAAATGAAAAAGATACTATAACCTATTCGGTACTTACAGAACAAAATCGGCAATATAAATTAAATATAGATTTAACCAACCTTACAATTGATGATATTGCAGGTGGGGAATTTTTTACAAAAATTGGATTTAAACCATATCGTCCACCTCCGCCAGCTATGCTTGGAAAAATAATGCCGGATACTCCAGCTCAACAAGCTGGATTTCAAACTGGAGATATAATTCTAGCTTTAGATGGCCAGCAAATTAATGATTGGTATGATTGGGCAGATTATATTAAACAACATCCTGGCCAAAAAATTGTTGTAGATATTAAACGCAATCAGCAAAATATAAATTTAACTGTAATTCCAGCTAACGTTGAAGGTAAAGGGCGAGTTGGAGTTTATGGGCCAACAGATTATATGATTCCAGATAAATATCAAGGATTAGAACAATATAGTCTAGGTCAAGCTTTAATAGAAGGAACTAAAAAAAGCTGGGAAATAAGTATATTGACTTTACAAGTTATGGCAAAAATGTTGACTTTGCAAGTTTCATATGAACATATAAGCGGTCCAATTACCATTGCTGAATTTGCCGGAAAAACTTCTCAACTAGGAATGTCAGCTTTCTTATCGTTTTTGGGATTAATCAGTGTTAGTTTAGGAATTATTAATTTATTACCAGTACCTTTATTAGATGGAGGACATTTATTCTTTTATTTAATTGAATTTATTAAAGGTAGTCCAGTAACTGAAAATACTGAATATTTTCTACAACGGATTGGATTAATCTTACTGTTATGTCTAATGGGACTAGCAATCTTTAATGATTTAGAACGTTTATTTAATTAAGTTTGTAATATTAATAAAATTATTGGTATAATTTATCTATTGATATTTTAGACTTTAACTATATCTTTACTAACCTATTTGATATTAAATACTATTTTTAATATGAAATTTAAGTTCTAATCTAAAATCTAATGGAGAAAAATTATGATTAGACAAACTTTATATTCAATATTAATTGTATTATTAAGTTTCTCGGTTTATGCTTCTGATGACCGGCAAATGGAAACTGATGATGGTTACATAATTCATTACAATGCGTTTAGTACTAATTTTTTAACTGCTAAAGTTGCCAAAACTTATAATATTAAACGTAGCAAAAAAAGAGCAATGCTGAATATTTCAATACGTAAAATTGGTAAAGATAAAGTTTCTCAAACTGAGGCTGTTACTGCTGTTATAAAAGCTAAAGTTACTAATTTTATTGGTCAGCCAAAAAATATTAAAATTCGCCAAGTTAATGAGGAAAATGCTATTTATTACATCGCTGATTTTACCGTTGCTAATCAAGAAATAATCAAATTTGACTTGCAAGTTACTCCAGGCGATAAAACTCATACGATAAAATTTGAACAGCAATTTTTTATAGATTAATTTATCATTTTAAACAGATTAATATATAGCAGTCCTCTGGGGCTGCTTTTTTATTTTGGGGATATTCATGTCAACAATGCCTAATTATAATAGCTTACCAGTTACCTTTACTAAAGGTGAAGGAGCTTGGTTATGGGATACTCAAGGCAAACGTTATTTAGATGCTTTATCTGGAATAGCTGTTTGCGGACTTGGACATGCCCATCCAGCAGTAACAGCCGCAATTTGTGAACAAGCTGGTCAACTGTTACATACATCCAATCTTTATAAGATAGCTAATCAACAAGAATTAGCTGATAAATTAGTAAAAATAACCAATATGGAACGAGCTTTTTTCTGTAATTCTGGAGCCGAAGCTAATGAAACCGCTTTAAAAATTGCCCGTTTATATGGAAATCAAAAAAAATATACCCAACCAATTGTAATTGTAACTGAAGGTTCTTTTCATGGCAGAACTTTTGCAACTTTATCAGCTACTGGTAATCTTAAAGTCCAACAAGGATTTGCCCCATTGGTAGAGGGATTTGTAAGAGTTCCATACAATGATGTTGCAGCAATAATTAAAATTGCCGAACAATACTCGCAAGTAGTAGCAATATTGGTTGAGCCAATAACCGGCGAAGGTGGAATATCTATTCCTGATACTGATTACTTAGCTAAATTACGTAATTTATGTGAT
>DRQV01000154.1 GCA_011371325.1 Thioploca sp. | reverse complement strand
TCCGCATTTAATTAACGGTTCTAAAACTCGACGACTAGCTTTACGTAAATCTATTCTACGACAAAAATCAAATAAATCGGTAAATTCTCCTTTCTTACGCTCAGTGATAATACTTTCCAAAGCAGCTTCCCCAGCACCTTTGATAGCTCCCAAACCATAATGAATAGCTTTATTTTCATCATCAGTAACGGTGAATTTATATTTAGAAACATTGACATGTGGTGGTAAAATTTGCAGTTTCATAGAGTCACGACATTCTTCTATCAATGGCACTAATTTATCAGTATTGTCCATATCAGCAGATAATACGGCAGCCATAAATGCAGCTGGATAATGGGCTTTTAACCAAGCAGTTTGATAGGAAATTAGGGCATAAGCGGCGGAGTGTGAATTAGAACAACATAAACCGGATGCCAATAAAAAATTATGTTCGGGATGATCTACTTCAAGATCGTAACTTTGACCCCATCCCATAAAAATTGCTTGTATAGGCTGCCGTAACACTGTATCCTTTCCCATGTTCCATCGTTGATTATATTCTATAATTGGTTGAGGTCGGGAGAAATAAGCATTCCAGAGTTGCTTTTGAACCTCTCCATCGAAATTCGGATTAATCATCAAGATCGTTGTAGAATTTTGTGCTTTATACGTTATGTTGTCCAGTAATCTTTCATTGTCCTTTGAGTTGGTAGCACAACCCCATACTTTGCTTCCTATTTTTATAATTTTCCAGAGTGGTTGTTGCCCTGTTTCGGTGAGCCATTTATGATCGAGGGTACAGCATTCGATTGTATTGTCATCAAATTTAATTTCCCAAAGTGGTACTTTACCATGATTATGTAAAGCAATAACATTAGTATAAACAGATTCACCCATTGGAGTTCGACTGATTACTCTATCCCCTACTTCACAATCTTTTATCAGTTTAATGCCATCTGCTGTATATATTTTTGTATTTTCATAAACACTTCTATTAAATCCATATTCAGCAAATTTTTCCATCAAATCAAATATATAAGTTGCTTTTTCTGCTGGTACTTTACGGGCAACAGCACCTTCAGTAAATATAGCTCTTTGTTTAGCCATTTCCTCCGGTTTCTTTTTGCCCATTGCACGCCGGAGTAAATCTGCCCCACCTAGACTATATCCAGCCAAAATTTGAGCGATCTGCATGACCTGTTCTTGATAGACAATTACTCCATAAGTAGGCTTAAGAACCTGAGCCAAATCTGGATGTGGATATTCAATTTTAGCTCGGCCATGTTTCCGTTCCACAAAATCATCTACCATTCCCGATTGTAAAGGGCCAGGTCGATACAAAGCAACTAAGGCTACAATATCTTCAAAAGTATCGGGTTGCAATCGCCGAATCAATTTCTTTAAACCAGCAGATTCTAACTGGAAAACTGCGGTAGTATCGCCACGTTTCAATAAATCATAAGTTTCAGTATCATTTAACGGGATTTTGAGAATATCTATTGGAGTTTCAAGGAATTTATTGACAGTTTGCAAAGCCCATTTTATAATAGTTAAAGTTCGCAAACCCAAAAAGTCAAACTTAACTAGACCAACTGCTTCCACATCATTTTTATCAAACTGGCTTACCAAATCTTGACTATCTTGTTCACAGTAAAGTGGAGTAAATGCGGTTAATTTAGTCGGAGCTATTACCACCCCACCAGCATGTGTACCAACGTTTTTAGTCAAACCTTCTAGCTGACGAGCTTTATCTAGCAAAGTACGAACTTCTTCTTCTTGCTCGTAACGATCCCGTAATATTGGTTCTTTATCCAAAGCTTTATCTAAGGTAATCCCAATTTCAAATGGAATTAACTTAGCAATGGTATCAACAAAACCATGTGGATGAGATAAAACTCGTCCCACATCTCGTACTACAGCCTTAGCTGCCATTGTGCCGTAGGTTATAATTTGCGAAACTTTATCTCGGCCATAATGTTCGGCTACATAATTAATAACTTCATCCCGACCTTCCATGCAAAAATCTATATCAAAATCAGGCATGGAAACCCGTTCTGGATTTAGGAATCTTTCAAACAGCAGTTCATAATGAATTGGATCTAAATCAGTTATATTTAACACATAAGCAACTAAAGAACCTGCACCACTGCCTCTTCCAGGCCCAACTGGTACACCATTATCTTTCGCCCATTGAATAAAATCTGCCACGATCAAAAAGTAACCTGGAAATCCCATTTGTAAAATAACATCTAATTCTATTTCTAACCGTTCATCATAAGGTTTTCTGAGTTCAGGAAAAGATTCATTAGTTTTATCAAATAAAAAAGCTAACCGTTGTTCTAAACCAATTCGAGATTTTTGCCGAAAATATTCATTAATAGTTTGACCTTTTGGAATTGGAAAATCAGGTAAGAAATTTTTGCCTAAAGTAAGACTTAAATTACAACGTTTAGCAATTAACCAAGTATTCTCAATAGCCTCTGGTATATCAGCAAATAATTCTTCCATTTCTTGTGGAGTGCGTAAATATTGCTGTGGACTGTAATTTTTAGGCCGTTTAGGATCGGAGATTACTTTGCCAGCGTGAATACAAACTCTTAATTCATGGGCATCATATTCATCATTTCCTAAAAACCGTACATCATTAGTAGCAACTACTGGAGTGTTAGTTTCTAAAGCTAGATTTATTGCAACATGAATATATTCTTCTTCATTTGGCCTACCAGTACGTTGTAATTCCAGATAAAAACGGTTTGGAAACAGGTTATTTAATTGTTCTAATTGTTGTTTTGCATCCTGCCCAGCCAATAATAATTTGCCTATTTCACCTTCTCTACCAGCAGATAAAGCAATTAATCCATCAGTATTATTTTCTAACCAAGTTTGCTGTAAATAAGGGATATTATCTATTTGGCCTTCAGTATAACTACGAGAAACTAGTTTAGTTAGGTTATGATAACCAACGTTATTTTGACATAATAATACTAGACGAGATTTTTCATTATTATTAATTAACCATAAATCAATTCCAATTATTGGTTTGATTCCAATTATTTGGGCAGCACGATAAAATTTAACCAATCCAAATAAATTATTTTGATCGGTAATTGCACAGGCAGGCATGCCAGCTTTATGGATTGATTTTACTAATGGTTTAATACGGACTAGGCTGTCGGAAAGTGAATATTCGGTGTGTAAATGTAGATGGATAAAGTTTGGCATGTATTATAGCTGGCTTAGGTTTTAATTACACATTAAAATATGGTGGTACATGGGTACATTTACAAGTTTTAACTTATGTCACCAACCTAAACAAATACCTTCCATATAGGAAACAGTAACTTTATGTATTGTTGATTTTAAAAGTGGGAAAATACCTGCCTTTTTATGAAGTTCACCGTTTAGGTAATTGAATATCTTTGTCAGAATCAGAATTCACAAGATTTAAGGATTTTCAGGATTAAAAAGCATTAAAATTGGTTAATCCTGTTTAAACATTTTTAATCATTTGCATACCTAAAAACTATTCTGCTATAATCCATATTTTATTGGAAAATTTTTATGCAAGAATTGTCAGCTATACATTACGGAGAAATTAATCACCGAAATTGAAAGAGCATGATACCTAAATCAATATACATTGCTAAAAACCCTTTACCACATATATTACAGATTATTATATGCACACAAAAACCCTTGCAGAATTGTCTTTAGGATTGCGTCAACGTGAATATTCTAGCGTTGAATTAACCAAATATTTCTTAGATAGAATTGCCAAATATGATGACAAATTAAATAGTTTTATCACTGTTAGTAGCGATACCGCATTAGCAGAAGCAGCCGCAGCAGATAAGCGTTTATCAACTAACGAAGCTGATATTTTAACAGGAATTCCTTTAGCTCACAAAGATTTATTCTGTACCAATGGGATTAAAACTTCCTGTGGTTCTAAAATGTTAGATAATTTTATTGCCCCTTATGATGCGACAGTTGTTGCTAAATGTAAGGCGGCTGGTATGGTAATGTTGGGAAAAACTAATATGGATGAATTTGCTATGGGTTCTTCCAATGAAACTAGTTTTTATGGAACAGTAAAAAATCCATGGGATATAAATACTGTACCAGGCGGATCATCAGGTGGAACAGTTGCGGCAGTGGCAGCAAGTTTAACTCCTATTGCTACTGGGACTGATACTGGTGGTTCAATTAGACAACCTTCAGCTTTATGCGGAGTAACTGGTTTAAAACCAACTTATGGTACAGTTTCACGGTATGGAATGATTGCTTTTGCTTCCAGTTTAGATCAAGGTGGAGCAATCGGACATAGTGCAGAAGACGTTGCATTATTACTGAATGTAATGACTGGATTTGATAAACGTGATTCTACTTCCATAGAAATTGAACCATCTGATTATACTGCTAATTTAAACAATGATATTAAAGGATTAAAGATTGGCCTGATAAAAGAACATTTTAATGAAGGATTAGATGCTAAAGTTAATCAAGTATTGAATACTGCAATCAAAGAATTAGAACAAGCAGGGGCTATTTTTCAAGAAATCAGTTTACCTCATTCACATTTATCAGTACCAATTTATTATATTATCGCATTAGGAGAATGTTCTTCCAATTTATCTCGTTACGATGGAGTTCGATTTGGACATCGTTGTGATGAACCACAAGATTTATTGGATATGTATAAACGCTCACGAGCGGAAGGGTTTGGAGCTGAAGTTAAACGAAGAATTATGCTAGGTACTTATGTTTTGTCAGCTGGTTATTATGATGCTTACTATTTAAAAGCCCAACAAATTCGTCGATTAATTAGCGAAGATTTTAAAACTGCTTTTAAGCAAGTTGATGTAATTTTAGGGCCAACTGCACCTACAACTGCATTTAAAATTGGAGCTAAAATAGATGACCCTATATCAATGTATTTATCTGATATTTATACTATTTCTTGTAATTTAGCAGGTTTACCAGCCATGTCAGTTCCTGCTGGATTTGTAGATAATTTACCAGTTGGATTACATTTAGTAGGAAATCATTTAGATGAAGCTAGAATATTAAATATTGCCCATAAATATCAACAGTTAACTAATTGGCACAGGAAAACACCAATTGATTTTTGTTAATTTAGATATTAAATTTAAAATTATATATCTTTTGTTCCTCGCAAATCTAGTTTGGTTAAAAGTTACTATGTAACTTGGCAATCTCTGTTTGTAGTCCTTTGTTTTCTTTTAAAAGTTATCTATATTTCAGTTACTCTACGTCGTTTGGTAATTCTTTTTTTAATATATTCTCCCAGTATTTAATTTTTTAGTAACATTCGTGTTACACTATTACATGTTTTTACCAAGGCAATTTTAATACTAAATTATAGAAGTCTTGTCCTATATTATGATACATTTACTATTTATAGCTAGTGGCTTATTTACCTATAATGGTTTAAAACTATCTAAAAAAAAAGAAGCTATAAAAACTAATGAAATAGTTATTTCTAATAAAAAAGAAATTTATAATTATGATAAAGTTATTGAAAGAACTTTTTTAATTTCATCAACTTCATTAGCTTTTGCAACGGCAGGAGTCCTGTTTTATCATCCGTTAATTTATATTAGTGTTTTGGCAACTTCTTTTGATTTAATACCACTATGGCAAAACGGTTATAACTCTCTCACTGAAGAGCATAAAATAAATGTTGGAGTTATTGATTTTATCGCTGTTTTTAGCTTGCTACTCACAGGTCATTATTTTGTAGCTGCTTTGACTGATTGGATATTTTATTTTGGTCTGAAACTTGTCACTGACATGAAAGATAACTCTAAAAAGAATATGATAAATATTTTTGGAGAACTACCTAATTCCGTATGGTTGATAAAAGATGATATTGAAATTAGTACGCCACTTGACGATTTAAAAACGGGTGATATTATCGTAATCAACGCTGGAGAGATTATACCAATAGATGGTAGTGTAATAAAGGGAATTGCGTTGGTAGATCAACATATTTTAACTGGTGAGTCACAACCAGCAGAAAAAGAAGCTGAGAGCCAAATATTTGCTTCAACTGTGGTATTATCAGGTAGAATTTGGGTTAAAGTAGAAAAATCAGGCAAAGAAACAGCGGTAGAAAAAATTACCAAGATTCTAAATAATACTGCTCAATATAAAATGTCTACTCAATCAAGAGGAGAAAAATTAGCTGATGATATATCTTTACCAACATTAGTGTTAGCAGGTATTACTATACCTATTTCCGGTGTAAGTGGTGCATTAGCCATTCTTTACAGCTACTTGGGTGATGGTATTAGAATTATAGCTCCTATTAGCACCTTAAATTTCCTCAAAATTGCGTCTCAAAATGGTATCTTAATTAAAGACGGACGTGCCTTAGAAGAATTGCGTAACGTTAATACAATAGTGTTTGATAAAACTGGTACTCTCACCCAAGAACAACCTCATATTGGAAAGATTTATACTATAAATGATTG
>DRQV01000153.1 GCA_011371325.1 Thioploca sp. | reverse complement strand
TTTTATTCATTAGATAATCGCAAACGAAAAAACCTAACTCAATTAGAAAATACTGCCTTATTTATTATAAAAATTCAGATAATAATAACCTTAAGTTTATTTCCGGTTCTATTTTTCATATTTGGTTACATTTCTTTATCGTCATTTATAGCTAATTTAATCGCTATCCCTTGGGTAAGCTTTATCGTTATTCCTTGTACTTTACTAGGTATAATTTTATCTTCTTTAACCACTGGATTACTGCATGTAGCTGCATTTACCTTTGATGCTATATTGCTACCAATGACTTGGTTAGCCAATTTAGACTGGAATTTATGGTATTTACAACCACCATTATGGGCTGTAATCGCTGCAATGCTAGGAATTTTTATCTTATTTTTACCATCTGGTTTTCCAGCTCGTTGGTTAGGTTTTATCTGGTTATTACCTTTGTTTACCGTTCAACAATTTAATTCTAGCACTCTTAAACAAGGAGAACTGTGGTTTACCTTATTAGATGTTGGTCAAGGTTTAGCTGTAGTTATAAGAACTAAAAATCATACACTTATGTATGATACTGGGCCTAATGAATATGTAAGCAAAACTGTAATTATTCCATTTTTACGAGCTAAAAAAGTTCAACATATTGATAAAATTATTATTAGCCATGCCGATAAAGACCATAGTGGTGGTTTTGCAGCCTTGATGAATGAAATTGTCCAACAAGATTTAACAGAAATATTAACTAGTGCTAACTATCCCCAATATAAGATTAAACCTTGTCAAGCTGGGAAAAAATGGGTGTGGGATGGAGTTAAGTTTCAAATTTTACATCCTCCAGCTAATTTTAAAACTAGCAATACTAATGATAAAAGTTGTGTGTTAAAAATAACTACAAAAAATAACTCTATTTTATTACCGGGAGATATTGGCAAAAATGTAGAATTAAATTTAATTGCTAATTATGGTTCAGAACTAAAAACTGATATTTTAATTGCTCCTCATCATGGCAGTAGAAATTCATCAACTATTAGTTTTATTAATACTGTTAAACCAAAAATAGTTTTATTTTCAACTGGTTATAATAATTCTTATAATCATCCAAGAAGAAATATAACTCAACGTTATGAAAAATATAAGCCTTTAATTATTAACACTGCTGAATCAGGAGCGATTAATTTACGATTAGGTATAGATGGGGTTTTTAAACCTAGCAAAACTCGTAAGCAACGTTATTGGTATAAATAATTCATAATTTCTCTTATAGAATCTAATTTAAGAAAGGTATTAGTGAAAGATGGAATTTTAGAGGTAGAAATTTTAGGTAATGGTCGTTATAATTATTTATACGTAAGGTGTGGTTCGCACCATCATTTAAGATTGTGAATATATTTTATATAGGGATATAATAGATTATAACAACCACAAGGGATTGCCACTATAAATTATAATATTATGTAATTAAGATAATTATCCAAAAATCTATAAAACTAAAAAAAATTTGCATTGTATGAAAAAAGATGCAATAATTCATTTTAAGAAAGTTTAATTATTTATTCTCAAGCAATCGCTTAACCTTGCTATAAAGTTTGAAATGTTAGGCTTAATGTTAAGGTTTGAATAATTAGAATATGTGGTAGTACTTTATTTTAAGTACTATACACTGATACTATGTAATTATTATTAAGGAGTTTTTAATATGCGTTATAATAAAACACTTGGGGTTGCTATAGCAGCAATCCTATCAGGTGGAATCGGGCTGACTGCTCAAGCAGGTGAGTTGTATGTTGGTAAATTTGCCGATCTTTCTCCTTTTACTTCAGAACCCGCAGCCACACCAATTGCATCCGAAGGCGTTGGTGATGATGGTTCTACTGATAAAGTCGGTTCTGTTGATACTGTATTTGAGTTTGAACGTAAATCTACCATAATATATAATGTTTATGTTGATTATACTCTGACTGGTGCTACATTTAATACAGTAAATAGTCCAACATTAGAGAATATGGATGAAAATGCAAATACAGCTGCTATTACTCGGATAAGTGGTGGAGCTGATAGTAATACAGTTAGATATCTGCTCCAAGGTGGTAAAAATAATATACGGACTGATATTGAAACAGGTAATGTTTTTGAGGCTGACCAAAAAGAAGATGCTTTAGAATTCTCGTTTACCATTAAAGATACTGAAGGATTAGCTGACAATGGTGGTACTGTTAAATTGAAAGCCGAATGGGGGGAAGCTAAAGTTGATTTTAAAGTTGAAGACAGTAGTATACAAACACTTTATCAATCGAAAGCAGCTGTGAATGCTGTAATCACTGCTAAAGATCCAGCAGCTAAGGTTGATGTCACTGAAGGTAGTAAAAAATTTGTAGATGGTTATTCAGCAACTGCTATTACACTTGGTACTATTAAAATAACTGATGATGATTCTTATAGAATAGCAAATAATGATGTTACTGGTTCTCTAGTTGTTACTGGTGGTCCATTTGCAGCATCGACTGGAGAAAATCAGGTATTTTTAGATATTGACTTAACCAATGGCAATTGTGTATTTACTGATAACACTGATGATTTAGCGGCAGTTGTCGATGGTAATGAGGCTACTTTTAAACTAGAAGCTACACATGTAAATGGACTTGCTTTAAATGCTGTTGATGTGTGTGTTGTTGTAGATGAAAATAACGAAACTAATATTAATAATACCAAAGACAGAGCAACTGTTGCTTTAACTCTTAGTTATCCTAGCGATAAAGAGATAACTTATGTTGGTCGTTTAGCTCAAACTAAACGTAATGGTACTGCATGTACTCTTTATAATATTCCTCATAAACAAGCTTCTGACTTAGGTTTTTACCGTTTTATTAATAAAACTGATGCAGATGCAACTGTATGGGGTACTTTGAAAGATAGAGATGCCAAAGAATATTTTGTAGATCAAGAGTTAGGAACTGTATCAGCTAATAGTACGTTAGTCGTGAGGTCAACAGAACTACATGATTATGCAGTAGCTGCTGGTGCTAATGAAGAAAAACCATGGGTAGGACGTGCTATCTTAACTATTAATTCCAATTCAACTGATATGGAAGCTTATGCACTGTTAAGAGGTAAAAATACAAGGTCAGTACTTCTACCTGCCGGTGCTACAACGCCACCCGCAAACATAGGGCCACTGATTAACGTTAGTCTTGGTGCTAGTGGTAATGGATGCGATTAATTTCAAAGATTATAAATAGGAGTT